>JBHOQZ010000277.1:0-9040 GCA_042408635.1 Chloroflexota bacterium | reverse complement strand
CGGCGCGGGCGCCGCCCGGGTCGGCGCCCTGGCCGCGCCGGTGCCGCTCCGGCGCGACGTCGAGGGGCGGCGCTGGTTCTACCCGCTCCTCTTGCTGCCCGCGCTCGCCTTCCTGGCGGTGCTCTTTGCCTATCCGCTGATCGACATCTTCCTGCGCAGCGTCAGCCCGGCCCAGGCCGGCGGCCCCGGGGGCGGCTTCACGCTCGAGCACTACCAGCGCGTGATCGACCGGCCGGTCTTCCTGCGCGTGCTCGCCAACACCTTCCAGATCGCCTTCCTGGTGACGCTGCTGACGCTGCTGCTCGGCTATCCGCTCGCCTACCTGATGGCGACCGCCTCGCGGCGCACGGCGGCGGTGCTGGTGGCGCTCGTGCTGATCCCCTTCTTCACGAGCGTGCTGGTGCGCACCTACGCCTGGATGGTGATCCTGGGGCCGCAGGGGCTCCAGGCTCAGCTTACCGCCGCGCTCGGCCTGCCGCCCGTGCAACTGCTCTACAACCGGGCGGGCGTCCTGATTGGCATGACGTATGCGCTCCTGCCCTACATGGCGCTCACGCTCTTCAGCGTGATGCGGGGCATCGACCGCAACCTGCTCCAGGCGGCGCACAACCTCGGCGCGGGCGACTGGCAGGCGTTCCGGCGCGTGTTTCTGCCGCTGTCGATGCCCGGCGTGGTGGGCGGCTCGCTGCTCGTCTTCATCCTGGCGCTCGGCTACTTCATCACGCCGCGCCTGATGGGCGGGGACGCCGACCAGATGATCGCCATGGTGATCGACGCCCAGGTCGAGACGGCGATGAACTGGAACTTCGCCTCGGCGCTGGCGGTGATCCTGCTCGTGGTCACCCTCGTCGGCTTCGTCCTCTACAACCGCCTGGTCGGCCTGCAGGCGCTCTTCGAGAGCAAGTCGTGACTGGCCCAACCCCGGACCCGCGCGGCTCGCCCCACCTCCGGCAACCGGGCGGCCCACCCTCTCCGCCTAGCCTTGGGGGGCTGGGGGGGCCCGCCGCCGCGCCCGCGCTCGCGCGGCGCGAGCCGGGGTTGAGCGGCAAGCGGCTGCTGCTGTGGCTCGTCGGCGGGCTGGTGCTCCTGTTCCTGATCCTGCCGATCACCATCATCATCCCGATCTCGTTCAGTTCGGCGCAGTACCTGCGCTTCCCGCCTCCGGGGTTCTCGCTCCAGTGGTACGAGCGGTTCTTCGGGCGGCCCGAGTGGATGGCCTCGCTCTGGCTGAGCGTCCAGGTCGCAACCCTCGCGACCGCGATTACGGTCGTGGTCGGGGTGCTCGCCTCGCTGGCGCTCGTGCGCGGCCGCTTCCCCGGCAAGGCGGCGGTCTACGGCATCATCCTCTCGCCGATGATCGTGCCCACGATCATCACCGCGATCGCGATCTACTTCTTCTTCGCCCGCTTCCGCATGATCGGCAGTCCCATCGCGATGGCGCTGGGCCACACGGTGGTGGCGCTGCCGCTGGTGGTGATCATCGTCTCCGCGACGCTCCAGGGATTCGACCGGCGCCTCGAGCAGGCCGCGATCAGCCTAGGCGCCAGCCCGCTTCAGGCGTTCTGGCGCGTCACGTTGCCTCTGATCGCGCCGGGTGTGGTCTCGGCCGCGCTCTTCTCGTTCCTCACCTCCTTCGACGAGCTGCTGATCCCCCTGCTGCTGGCGGGCGCGCGCACCTATACCCTCCAGGTCCGCATCTGGAACAGCGTGACGATGCAGATCGAGCCGACGATTGCGGCGGTCAGCTCCTTCCTGATCGGCGTCGCGCTCATCACGCTCGTCGCCTCGACCCTGCTCCAGCGGGCGCGGTCGTGACGAGCGAACCCGTGAGGAGGCACTCGCAATGACCGACCTGCGCGCCCGACTGGAGCAGCGCCTGCGCGAGGACCGCGATCGCATCATCGGCGCGGTCCAGGCGATGGTGCAGATCCCGAGCGAGAACCCGCCCGGCGACACTACGGCGATCTTCGACCACGTGACTCGCCTGATGGAGCGGCAGGGGCTCGACTTCGAGGTCGTGGCGCCGCAGCCGACGATGCCGAACCTGGTCGCCTCCTTCGACGGCGGCCAGCCCGGCCGCCACCTCGTGCTCAACGGTCACCTCGACGTCTTCCCGGCCGGCGACCCCGCGCTCTGGCAGGTCGACCCGTTCTCGGGTGCGATCCGCGACGGCAAGCTCTACGGGCGCGGCGTGACCGATATGAAGGTCGGCACCACCGCCTCGATCCTCACCTACGCCTACCTGGCCGAGCTGCGCCAGCACCTGAAAGGGCGCCTCACCCTGACCGCGGTCTCGGACGAGGAGACGTTCGGCCCCTGGGGCGCCCGCTACCTGATCGAGCACCGCCCCGACGTGCTAGGCGACTGCGTGCTCAACGGGGAGCCGAGCACGCCCGTGGCGGTGCGCTTCGGCGAAAAGGGCATCCTCTGGCTGGAGATTGCCGTTGCCACTGCGGGTGGCCACGGGGCCTACGCCCAGGTGAGCCGCAACGCGATCAAGGCGCTGGCCGCCATCGTGCGCGAGCTGGAGGCGGTCGAGGCGACACCGGTGACGATCCCCGACGACGTGGCGGCGCGGATCGAGGCGGCGCGCGCCGCCTACGACTCGGCGCTCGGTCCCAATGCCACCGACGTGCTGCGGCGCGTCACCGTCAACATCGGCACCATTCACGGCGGGTTGAAGGTCAACATGATCGCGGCCGACTGCCGCGCCGAGGTCGATATCCGCTGCCCGATCGGGGTGCCGACCGCGGTGCCGCTCGAAGCGGTCGAGGCGATCGTCGCCCGCCATCAGGGCGCGACGCTGCGCGTGCTGAACCGCTCCGAGCCGAACGCGGTAGCGCCCGACCACGAGCTGATCGGGATCGTCCAGCGCAACGCCGAGCAGATCACAGGCATCCGACCGCAGCCGGCGATCTCGCTGGGGGGCACCGACTGCCGGCTCTGGCGGTTGAAAGGCATTCCGGCGGTCGTGTACGGCCCCACGCCCAACGGCATGGGCCAGCCCGACGAGTACGTCACGCTCGACGAGCTGCTCTCGGTCGTCCACGTCCACGTCCTCTCCGCCTTCGACTACCTCACCGCCTGACCCCTCGCTGCCCACCACCTGGGCCGCCCTTCCCCGGGGCGCCGGGCACTCGAGGGGCGCATCGGGCTACGTCCCGACAGGCCGGCGGATACCCGACCTGCGGTAGAGTTAGGGAGGGGAAAGGAGTCCGGTACGGTCGGTGCTGGACCTGCGCTGCCCGCGCTGCCGGCCTGCCCTCCGGTTAGGGAGGGGAAAGGAGTCCGGTACGGTCGGTGCTGGAGAGGCAGGTGGTATGGCAGGGTGATGAAGCTGCCCTTTCATTTCGGGCGCGGTGACGCGGCGGGGGGGCCGCGGCCGCCGAGGGCGCGGCGGGCCGGTGGGCCGCGGGTCGTGCTGGCGATGGCAACCTGGAACAAGCTGCCGTCGCTGCGGCTGGCCCTGCCCGGCGTGCTCGCCAACACGTCTGGCGCCGATTGGTCGCTCACCGTCGTCGACAACGGCTCGGCGGACGGCACCGGCGCCTACCTCGACGCGGTGGCGGCCGAGACGCCGCGGCTGCGCGTCGTCCACCTGCCCGACAACGCCGGCAAGCCCGCCGCGATCAATCGCGTCTGGGCGCCCGCGCTGGCGACGGGCGAGGTCGACTACCTCGTCTCGCTCGACGACGACGTGGTGCCCGATCCGGGCTGGCTGGAACGCGTGCTCCTCGCCTTCCGCAAGGAGCCGCGGCTCGGCCTGCTCGGCCTCGACCTGCTCGACCCCGCGCGCGACCACCATCCGATCGCCCGGCAGCAGGACTACGGCGGCGGCATCGTCCTCGAGACCGGCGACTTCTGCGTCGCGGGCGCCTGCCTCACCTTCCCGGCCGCGGTGATCCGCCGGATCGGCCTCTATGACGAGAGCCTGGGCCTCTACGCCCACGACGACGCCGATATGCGCGAGCGGGTGCTGCGCGCGGGACTCATCCCCGCCTACCTGCACGGTGTCTGGGCGAACCTGGTGCCGGTCGAGGAGCCGGCGGCCTACCGCCGCTGGAAGCAGGAGCAGCACCACCACAACCTCGCCCGCTACCTGCGCAAGTGGCACCGACAGGGGTAGCCGCCCCGCGGCAACCGCGCACATCTCGTTTCGCCCCCGCTGGCTGAGCTGGTCGGTCGGCAGCGCGATGGGGTAAGCCCCTCGCTCGCCCGTCGCCGGCGCCCCTCCGGCGGAACTCGACGGTCGACAGGGCACGGCGCGCCCGGCGGCAATACCGCAGAGCACACCGCCGACTGCGCTTTCGGGAACAGATCGACCGGGCACCGCGGGCTATGCTGGTCCCACGCAACGGAGCACGGCTCCGAGCGGGTCGAGCAGGTGAAGGGAGCGTTCCCGACCCTTCGCCTGACGGCCGCCGCGGCCACGGCGACACCCGCCTGGCACGCGGCGAGGGACACCGGCGTTCTGTCGCGGGTGTTCGGCCCGGCCTGGATCCACCCGGAGGGGCACCGGGTGGGACCGGCCGGGCCGTTTTCTGTTCAGCCGTGAATGGAGGAGGCCGCCTGCCGGCCAACCGGATCAGGTACTCCGGCCGGGCCGTCTTCTGTTCAGAGACGAACGCAGAGACCGCCGTCCACGGACGGCGGTCTCTGGCGCTGTTTGAGGTCGGACCGCGGGTGGAGCCGGGGCTAGCGGCCGCGGGCGGCGGCGGTGGGGCGGGCTGCGTTGGGCGCGGTGGTGCTCGGCTTGCCCCGCCGGCCGAAGAGGCGCGCCAGCTCCCCGTTCTCCCAGACCACCAGCAGCATCGAGGCGAAGAAGATCGAGGAGAAGGTGCCCGAGACGATGCCGATCAGCAGCGCGGTGGTGAAGCTGCGGATCGTCGCGCCGCCGAAGAGCAGGAGCGCGGTCAGCGTGATGATCACCGTCAGACTGGTGTTGAGCGAGCGCGCCAGCGTCTGGACCAGGCTGTTGTTGACCACTACCGGGAACGGCTCGTCGGTGCGGCGCGCCAGGTTCTCGCGGATGCGGTCGAAGACGACGATGGTGTCGTGGACCGAGAAGCCGATGACGGTGAGCAGGGCGGTGACGAAGAGGCCGTCGATCTCCCAGCCGAGGGTGAGGCCGAGGATCGCGAAGATGCCGAGCACGACCAGCGCGTCGTGGAGCATCGCCAGCACCGCGCAGACGCCGTAGCGCAGCGCGTGCGGCACGTTGCGGAAGGCGAACCAGAGGTAGGCGAGGATGCCGAGCGAGGACATGGCGACGGCGAGGGCGGCGCGCTGCGCGATCTCGCTGCCGACCGCCGGCCCGACCGAGTCGAAGCGCTCGTCGAAGTCGCCGAACCGCGAGCGGATCGCCTGGGAGATCTCGTTCTTCTCCTCCGAGCCTTCCTGGATCTGGGTCGTGCGCACGAGCAGCGTGTCGTTGCCGCTGACCTGGATCTGAGCCTCCGGGTGCCCGAGGCCGGCGAAGACCTGGTAGAGATCACCGCGCGGGGGTGCCTCGGTGCGGAAGCGCATCTCCCAGAGCGTGCCACCGGTGAAATCGACCCCGAGGCGCAGCCCACCCAGGAGGAGGGCGATGATGCCCGGGAGTACGATCAGCCCGGAGATCAGGAAGTACCACTTGCGGTTGCCGACGATGTCAATCATGCTGCTCGGTCCTTGCCTCTCGCCGGATCAGCTCGGTCTGTTGCCTCCACGCCGAGGCCATTGCCATCGCAGAGGGTGCCAGGGCGCACAATGCGGTAGTGTATCAGCCGGATCGCCCCGGTGCAAACGCGGTTGGGCCGCGGACGCCCCCACCCCGGCCCGTGGACGCCCCCAGCCCGGCCCGCCTCCAATGCTGGGGGCGGGTGTGGACGGAGCCGGCTGCCTCGGGGTGATTCGCCGGCCGCGGTGGAGTGTCGATGGGCTGGCTCTCGGTGGGGAGGCGGGACGGCTGGCTTCGGGTGCGTGCGGGTGAGGGCGGTGGGCGGAGAGGGTCGCGTGCAGCGCGGCGCCTGGCCGATCGAGCGGGCCGGCGGGCGGGTCCGGCCGGCGTACAATGCCTCTGTCGACTCGGTCGGCCTCAGGAGGTCGTGCGGTTGCCGGTCATCCTCATCGTGCCACTCGTTGTGGCGGTGGTCGTCTTGCTGATCATCATCGCGGCGCTGCTCTTCATGGTCGCCCGCTGAGGGGCCACAGGGCCACCACCCCCCACCATTGCCCGGCCCACCCTGGCACCACCAGCAGATAGCAGCCTCGCTCCACCACCGCCATCACCGGAAGTCCCCTATCTCCCGCCCCCAGCATCGGGTGCGAGCTCCCTCCGTCCTGCGTGTTAGCCGGCCTCCCCACCCCAATCGATCTGGAGGTGGGCCACACCGAGGAGCCTCACCGCCGGCTCACCAGCTCGCCAACCCACACCCAGCCCAACATGGGGGCCGTCCGCACCCGCCCCCAGGATTGGGGGGCGGGTCGGGGTGGGGGCCGCGCCGGGCCGGGGTGGGGGGGCTACCGCCGCCCGGCGTAGAGCTCGAGGAGCGCGTCGAGCGTGAAGTCCGGCGACTGGGCGAGCGCGATGATGCGGCGTTCGCGCGCCTCCACCTCGGCCACCGCCCGCGGCAGGTCGCGGGCGACCTCGAGCGGGATGCTGGTCACGCCGTGCTTGTCCCCGTGGAGGAGGTCGCCCGGTCGCACGGTGAGGCCGCCCACCTCGACGGGCGTGCCGACCTCGACGACGTGGACCCAGGCGTGGGAGACCTGGATCTGGGCCGAGAAGAAGTGGAAGTCGAGCGCCCGGACCTCGTCGAGGTCGCGCACGCCGCCGTTGGTGACCGTGCCGATGCAACCGAGCGCGCGGTGGATGTTCGCCTGGACCTCGCCCCAGAAGGAGCCGAGCGGATGGTCGTCCATGTCCTGGATCACGACGACGCGCGGCGCGGGGATCGAGAGGATGTGCTCCCAGAGCGCGCGCCGCTTCGCCATCGCCTCGGGTCCCGGTCGCTCGATCGAGCGGATGCGCGCCGTGGCGGCGTAGCCGACCATCGGCGCCAGGTCGGGGAACCGACAGACGATGTCGGAGCGCATGAAGCCCTCGCTGCGGTCGCGGACGTTGAACGTCTCGATGCCGTTGCAGATCGAGGGCGAGGTGATGCGCCGGAGCGCGTCGAGCTCCGCGTCGGTGAGGGGCGCCGAAACCGTGGACATCGCACTCTCCTCGTGGCCGGGCTGCCTTCTGCCGGGCACTGTACCCCCGGCGAGCCGGGGCGTCAACGGCGGCGGGCTGCCAGCGGTCGCGCGCCGAAACTGCGGCAAATCGGCGACAAAGGAGCGCCAATCTGGAAAGCAATCTGTGCCGAAAAAGACTAGACCTTGCCGAGCCATTGGGGTATGATGCCGGCAGCATCGCCGGAGCAACGTGGGACGCAGGCAAGAGGAGCTTCGAGGAGGGTCGCGCATGTCGGACGTGTACGGACAGGTGAGCCCCGCGGCGGGCGGCTACGTCGGCGCGCGGGAGGAGACGGCGGGGTTCTGGATTCGCGCGGTGGCGATCATCATCGACTGGATCGTGCTGGGCATCGTGAGCGCGATCCTGTACGGCATACTCGGTCAGGAGTCGGGCGCCGCGCACGCGCTCAACACGCTGATCGGCATCGCCTACTACGTCGGCATGTGGACGTACAACAACGGCCAGACGCTGGGCCACCAGGTGCTCAAGCTGCGGGTGGTCCGCATGGACGGCCAGCCGATCACGCTGGGCACCGCCGTCATCCGCTACATCGGCTACATCGTCAACACGCTCACGCTCTTCATCGGCTGGCTGATGGCGTTCGGCAGCGAGCACCGTACGATCGCCGACCGCATGGCCGGTACGCGTGTCATCAAGGTCGGCTAGCATCGACCGACCTGGCGATGCCTGCTACCCGACCGGTAAGGTGCAGAGCTCACCCCGAGCCCGGATTCCGGCAGCGCCCGCCGCGCCAAGCTACTGGCGCGGCGGGCGCTGTTTCGCAGACTTATGTCAGGTCGAGCGATGTCCGTTTGTGGCGCGTTGACACGGACTTAATACTCTTGGCATAGACCCTGCTACACTGGGTGGCGAGCCCGTGCGTGCTCGATCGGGTCGTGCTGTTCGGCAGGCCCGCGCACCGCCCCAGCACGGGTGAGAGACGCATGGCCGCCACCGGGCTAGGAGACCAGCCCCTCCAAGCCTTCGGCAGGCGACCAGCGGGGCTCGACACGAGGAGGGTTGGCTCATGCATGTCGTTTTCTGGTCCGACCGGCGGGTGCGCGGCCCGCTCGGCGCGCTCATCGCGCTGGTGCTGGCGCTCGCGTTGCCGCTGGCCGCCGTGCCGGCATCACCGGTCGCGGCCGCGCCCGCGGCCGTCGTCACCGCCAACGTGACCCTCGCGGTCTCGCCGGCGGGCACGGTCGCGCCCGGCGCCCAGTTGATCTACACGATCCAGGTCCAGAACACCAGCAACGCCGGCGAGACGCTGCAGAACGTCCTGATCACCGACCAGTTGCCCGCCAACACGACGTTCGTGAGTGCGAGCGATGGCGGTTCCATCTCCGGCAACCTGGTGACGTTCCCAACCTTCAACCTGGCACCCAGCGCGATCGCGCAGCGGACGCTCACGCTGACCGTCAACCCGGCAACACCGATCGGCACGACGATCAGCAACACAGCGAACGTCTTCGCGGCCAATCTGCCCGGCATCGCCACCACCAACACGGTGACAAACCAGGTCACGGGCAGCCCGAGCGGCGGCACCTTCACAACGTCGCTCTCGGTGAGCCCGCAGGGCAATGTCGCCCAGGGCTCGATCCTCACCTATGCGGTCACCACCACCAATACCAGCGGCCAGACGCTGTTCAACGTGGTCGTCACCGGCCCGGTCCCGGCCGGCACGATCTACGTCCCCGGCTCGGGCGGCACGCTCGTGGGCAGCAACGTCACCTTCACCACGGCCTCGCTGGCGCCGGGTCAGTCGGTGACGAACCAGTACCAGGTGACCGTGTCCGGCGCCCAGGGCACCACCATCAGCAA
>JBHOQZ010000276.1:0-7763 GCA_042408635.1 Chloroflexota bacterium | reverse complement strand
CGGCGCGGGCGCGCCGCTGGCGGGAGCGGGTGAGAGTACCGAGGCGACGAGGAGGAGCGCGACAAGCGCGCAGACCAACGAACCGTGACGCTGCATGTGTCCCCTTCCCAGCCAGGGAGAGATGCCCCCGCTCGCAGAGAGCCTGCGAGGTCTGAATCGGCGGCAGGCCCGATCCCCCGGGCAGCCCGTCGCCGGCGCCCGGGCGATCCGCCCCGCCGGGCACCGGCACCGCGGCCGTCCCGCGCGCTGGCCGGACAGAGGACAGCGCGGGCCGTCGGGTCGCGGGCGATCCGATTCGGCGCGAGTGTAGCAGGCGCCGGCCCGCGAGGGAAGGGGTTTATGTGCGGTTGTGCAGGTGACTCGGGTGGCGGCGCCCGGCAGGCGCCGGCGCTTGGGAGCGGTGCCCCGGCAGCGCCTCGTCGCCATCGTGACGGCCGTCGTGGCGGCGGCTGCCCGGGCCGGCTGGGGCAAGGGTTTGACAACGGTTCGTCCCACGCGCCACACTCCCCCTGGATGTGCCGGGGACGTCGAGGCGGGGGCGCGGACCGGGCGCGGTCGGGCGAGTCGGGGAAGGGGCAGATGCGCCGCCGACGGATCGGGCTGGGGCTGGTGGTGCTCGCGGCTGGGCTCGGGCTGGCGGCCGTGAGCAGCGGCGTTCCCGTTGAGGAGGCGCATGGCGTGATCTACTATCCCTCGACCACGATCGCAACCACCCCGGCCGCGGTCGGCCTGCCCTACGACGACGTGCGGTTCGGGGACGCCGGTCGGCTCCACGGCTGGTTCGTCCCTGCCGCCCGGAGCGAGGGGCGGACGCTACTCTGGTTCCACGGTAACGCCGGCAACATCGGCGACCGCGTTGGCTGGCTGCTTGCCTTCCACCGCGTGTTGCCTGTCAACCTCTTCATCTTCGACTACAGCGGCTATGGCGCGAGCGGAGGACGCCCGTCAGAGCGCCGGCTCTACGCCGACGCGCGCGACGCGCTCGCCTACCTGCGCGGGCGCCCCGACGTGGACGCTGGACGGATCGTCTACTTCGGCAAGTCGCTGGGCGGGGCGGTGGCGGTCGAGCTCACGGTCGAGGCCCCGCCGCACCGGCTGATCGTGCAGTCGTCGTTCACGTCGGTGGCGGACGTGGCGCGGTTCCACTACCGCTGGGCGCCGATCGACTGGCTGCTCGGGACGCAGTACCGCACGATCGACCGGATCGGCGCGATTCGCGCGCCGGTGCTGGTGGTCCACGGCGACGCCGACGAGATCGTGCCGGTCGAGCAGGGCCAGCGCCTCTACGCCGCCGCACCCGAGCCCAAGGAGCTCTTGATCGTGCCTGGTGCCCGCCACAACGACCTGATCGCGGTCGGCGGCGCGGCCTACCTCGCGGCGCTGGACCGCTTCATTCGTGCGGGTCCGGCCGACGCGCGGTCGGCGCCTCCGGCGGCCGGCCGGGGCGGCCGGTAGCGGTCGAGCACGGCGCCCCCGGCGGAGAGCCGAGACTGGTGATCTCGCGCGGGGTCGGAGCGGGGCCGAAGCTGAGGGAACGGCCGGGCGCCCAGCCTCGTTCGAACACTCGAGGCCGGTAGAGGTTCCGCGCCCACCGCCGCCTCGGGCGTGAGAGGCGCCGCTCAGCCGAGCGCGCGCAGGATCTGGTTGAGGAGCTGGGCGACCGCGTTCAGCGAGGCGTTGCTGTCGAGCAGCCGCCCCACCGCGCAGAGCAGGTTCCCGATGAGGTTGCCGGCGTGGCTGTCGGGGGAAAACTCGAGCAGGGCCCGGCCCAGGCTCACCTGCCGTCCGAGCAGCTCGACGCTCTGCGGGCCCAGCACGAGGCTCAGGCCGTCGCACGAGCCGCTGACGACCTGCACCGCCAGTGTGACCGGCACATCGGTGGCCGTGCCGACCGGGCTGCCGCCCGAGTCGGTGAGCGTCCCGTTCAGGGAACCGACGGCCGTGAGGCGCCCACCCTGCGTATCGAAGCGCGTGATCTTGAGCGTGCCGTCGAAGGTGCCGCCGACGACGACCGTGCCGGCGACCGGCAGGCGGGTCAGGTTCGTCATGCCCTGGGCGGCGGCCGGCGCCGCCGGGGTGACGAAGAGCAGGACGGTGATCGCTCCCACGAGCAGGAGCAGCGTCAGGCGTTGCATCGTCGAAAGCCTCCCCGGGGTCGTCGTGCGCCCCCGTTCATGGAAGCGTCGCAGTCTACCAGGACACCGAGCGTATCGCAGATGGCGTGCCGATGGACGCGACCCGAGGTGAGGGGGTGGCGCTCCGCGGTTTGACGGCTCGGCGCCGTCTGCTCCAGACTGGACGGGGCGCCGGCATCGCACAGGGCCACGGCACGAACGGCGTGCCCGTGGGGCGATGGGCAGGGAGGCAAGGGGAGATGACGCTCGATCGACGCGGATTCCTGGTACGGACGGGCCTCATGCTCGCGGGTGGCGCCCTCTCGTCGGCGGCCGGGGCAGGGCCGGCCGGGGCCTCTGTGCCCGGCGCCGGCGGGCCGTCGCCCCACCCGCAAACGGCGGGCCTGGACGACTGGGCGGCCGTGCGCGACCAGTTCAGCCTCTCGCGCGACTACATCCACCTGGGCGGCTTCCTGCTCGCCTCGCACCCGGCGCCGGTGCGCGAGGCGATCGAGCAGCACCGCCGTGGCCTGGACGAGAACCCCGTGCACTACCTCCAGCAGGAGCACCACTTCGAGCTGGAGGTGCTCCGGGCCGCGGCGGACTACCTCGACGCCGACCCCGCCGACATCGCCCTGACCGACAGCACGACGATGGGCCTGGGCCTGCTCTACGGCGGCCTGGTGCTGCGCGAGGGGCAGGAGGTCCTGACCACCCAGCAGGACTACTACGCGACCCAAGAGGCGCTGCGGCTGCGAGCCGCTCGCACCGGCGCCACCGTCCGCACCATCTCGCTCTACGACCGGATCGAGGCGGTGAGCGAGGCGAGCCTGGTGCAGGCGATCACCGACGCGATCACGCCGCGCACGCGCCTCGTGGCGGTGACCTGGGTCCACTCGAGCACCGGGTTGAAGCTCCCCATCCGGCGGATCGCCGACGCGCTGGGGGCGGTCAACGCGAGCCGCGACGAGGCGGATCGCGTCCTGCTCGCGGTCGACGGGGTCCACGGCCTCGGCGTCGAGGATGTGACGATGCCGCAGCTCGGGGCGGACTTCTTCATCGCCGGGACGCACAAGTGGCTGTTCGGGCCGCGCGGCACCGGCCTCGTCTGGGGCCAGCCACGCGCCTGGCCGGTCGCCACCCCGACCATCCCGACGTTCAGCGGGGGCGACACGCCCGGTGCGTTCAACACGCCGGGCGGCTTCCACTCGTTCGAGCACCGCTGGGCGCTCGCCCAGGCGTTCGCCTTCCACCAGGCGATCGGCAAGGCGCGCGTGGCCGAGCGCATCCACGCGCTCAACCGACAGTTCAAGGCCGGGCTGGCGTCGATGCGCGGCATCACGCTCTACACGCCGCTGGCCGACGAGCTCTCGGCCGGGCTCGTCTGCTTCGACGTGGCGGGGCTGGCGCCGCGGGCGGTCGTGGCGCGGCTACGCGAGCGCGGGATCATCGCCACGGTCACGCCCTACCGCGTCGCCTACGCCCGCGTCGCGCCCGGCCTGCTCAACACGCCCGACGAGGTCGATACCGCCCTGCGCGCGATCCGCGACCTGACCTGATCCGGGTCCGGCCGCTCCCGATGCCGCCCCGGGTGCGTCCCTTCGCGCCGGGTGCGTCCCTTTGCGTCGGAGGCTGGAGCTTGTCGAACGTCTTCGCCGGCTGGTCGGGCGGCTGAAGCCGACGCGAAGGGGCCTGACGATGCCGGCGGAAGCCGCGCCGTGGCCGCGCTTCCCTGCACGGGTGCGGCAGCCTGCCGAACGGTGGGTGGCGGCGCGGTTGCTGCCAGCGGTGACGGCTGAGGGTCAGAGCGCGCGGGCGATGCGGGCGAGGGCGTTCGCGTCGAGCGGGCCGCGCTCGACCCAGCGCAGGACGGCCTCGAGGTGGGCGACCTCGGAGATGCCGACCAGCGCGGTCGAGATGTTGCGGTTGGCGAGGACGAAGCGCAGCGCCAGCTCCTCCGGCGCCTCCAGCCCGAGCTCGCCCACGAGCGGCGCCAGCATCCGCGCCCGCTCGACGTCCGCCGAGTACTCGCCGCCGGGCGTGAGCGGCTGGCTCGGGTCGCCGGCCACGGGGTGGCGCTCGAGCCGGCCGCTGACCGCGCCGGCAGCGAAGATGCGGATCGCCACCACGCCCACGCCGGCCGCGGCGGCCCGGTTGATCACGCCGGCGAAGTCCTGTCGGTCGGGTCGGGCGGCCGAGGCGCCGGCGAGCGCGCTCCCGCTCGGGTTGAGCACGTTGTAGTAGCCCTGCATCGCGTCGAAGAGGCCGCCGGTGGCGACGGCCGTGACGGCCTCGGTGTCGCCCAGCCCGGTGAAGCCGAGGAAGCGCGTCAGCCCGGCCTGCTGCACGGCCTGCATGCCGGCCGCGATCGGCCCGCGCACCTCCTCGACCGACACGGCCCGCTCGGCCGTCGGCTCGCCGGCGACGATGCGGTTGTGGAGGTAGAAGATGTCGACGTGATCGCGCCCGAGCCGGCGCAGGCTCGCCTCGAGCGAGGCGCGGATCGCGCCGGCCGGGTCGGTCGTGATCTCATCGCGGGTCAGGTTCACCTTGGTGCCGATGTGGATCCCCTCGGGGCGCAGCTCGCGCAGGATCCGGCCGAGGTTCTCCTCCGAGCGGCCCGCGCCGTAGCTGGGCGCGGTGTCGAAGTAGGTGATGCCGCGCTCGACCGCCAGCGCAACGGCCCGCACGCCCTCCGCCGGCTCACCGCGGACCAGCAGGCCGCCGATCGCGCCGCAGCCGAACCCGATCGCCGAGAGCCGTAACCCGGTTCGCCCCAGGCTTCGGTATTCCATGACGCTACCCCTCCCCTGCCACCTGGCTCGGCACCTATTCTACGCCCACCCGGCAGGCGCGGTTCGCGCTGACCGCCGGGCGTGCCGCGCGCCTCCGCCCCCGTGGTGGTCCGCCGCCCATCCGCCCCCAGGCGGTGGCGGGCGGTGAGGTCGGGTCGCGCAGCACGCGCGGGCGGCCCCGGGGTAGCCGCGGGCTAGAAGGAGTAGCGCTCGATCCAGACGCAGGTGCCGTCCGCGCAGATGTTGAACTTGCCGCCCCAGCGCTGGGTGTAGGTCTCGAAGCGCGCCCACGTCTCCCCGTTGAGGTCGGTCGGTGCGAACCGTTCGATGCTGGCGTAAGTGCCCAGCTCCGACTCGAAACGCACATCCGCACCCACGAGTGGGCGCTTCTGGCCGGTCGCGGTCTCCACCCGCCAGGCACGCACCTTCACTCGGTAGACGTAGATAGTCGCTCCCTTCCTGTCCTTGTAATCGTAGCGAAAGTCGATGGTCACCGCGCCGTCGATCCTCGTGGCGGGGATGGGTGTCGCGGTGGGCAGCACCGGCGGCGCGATCGAGACGGGGCCCGCCAGCGCCACCGGCGCAGCGACCGCATCGGCCGCCGCCGGAGGCATCGCCGGTGGCCCGGGTGGGACGGCAAGCGCGGCATTGGCGGCAGCCGCCTGCTCCGGCAGTCCGAGCAGGTTCGCCACCGGCTCGCCCGCGACCAGCCCGGCCAGGTCGTCCACGCCTACGCCGATCGGCTCGATCGGGCGCCGGACGCTGCCCAGCACGAGCCAGGTCCGGCCGTCGTCCGCCGTGACGAGAGCGCCGTGCAGCGGGGCCAGCTCGCCCGCCGCGGCCCGCTGCGGCGTCAGCTCCTCCAGCACCTCGGCGAGCGTGGTGACCGGGCCGCCCGGGCGCAGCCGCGGCAGCAGTGCGGGCGGCAATCGATCCGGCGCGAGCGGATAGCGCAGCCGCCCCAGGACCAGCCAGAGTGTGCCGTCCGGGTCGGCGACGAACGCGCCGTCGTAGGGGGACGCCGGCTGGGCACCTGCCGGTACCGCCAGCACCGCCAGCAACAGGGCAAGACCGAGCAGCAGGCGGTGGCAGTTCCACGCTACCTGCCGCCGCAGCGTCATGACACGCTCCTTCACGTGCTCCTCTCCTGGTATCGTGGTCGAGGGAGTCCCGGCTCGCCCACGACCGATGCTCACGGGAGAGTCCTTGCGCAAGGCCGCTCGTCGCGTTACACCGGACGCGGCCGGCACGACCCCTCCCCGAGCAGGCGGGTGTGGCGCCGCGGTGGCGTGGCGGCGGCTCCAACGGCGCCGGTCGTGGCGCGTGGTGGTGTGGCGGGCGGCCGAGCGCGCCGCCGGCAGGCGAGGTTGCCGGGACCGGGACCGCATGATGCGCGGTCCGCGGCGGGGCGATCCGCTATAGTGGGCGCGGACCGGGCCGCGGGCGCTCGCCGGGACACCGGCCGGCGCACCCCGACCAGAGACGTGGAGGTGGCGAGCACATGGCCGACCGGGCGTTCCCGCCGATCTTCGATGGGCACAACGACACGCTGCTGAGCCTCGACCGGGGTGAGCGCAGCTTCTTCGAGCGCAGCGACCAGGGACACATCGACCTGCCACGGGCGCGCGTGGGCGGCCTGGGCGGCGGCTTCTTCGCCTGTTTCACCCCATCGCGCCAGGAGCAGATCCCGACCGGCACGTCGATCGACCAGGCGGCCAGCAGCGTGGTGCAGCGCTACAGCGATCCGGCGACGATGCCGCCCACGCCCGACCAGCCCTTTGCCGAGGCGTACACCATGCGGCTGGCGGCCAGGCTCTTTCGGCTCGAGCGCGAGTCGAACGGTGAGATGAAGGTGGTGCGCACCGCCGACGAGCTCCGGCGTTGCCTGGAGGATGGCACGTTCGCGGCGATCCTCCACGTCGAGGGCGCCGAGGCGATCGACACCGACTTCAACGCCCTCGAGGTCTTCTACCAGGCGGGGCTGCGCTCGCTCGGCATCGTCTGGAGCCGGCCCAACACCTACGCGCACGGCGTGCCGTTCCAGGCGGGCGCCAGCCCCGACACCGGCCCCGGCCTGACCGATGCGGGTCGCGACCTGGTGCGGGCATGCAACCGGCTCGGCGTGATGCTCGACCTCTCGCACCTGAACGAGCGCGGCTTCTGGGATGTGGCGGGGCTGACCGACGCGCCGCTGGTGGCGACGCACTCCAACGCCTGGGCGCTCGCGCCGACGACCCGCAACCTCACCGACAAGCAGCTCGACGCGGTCAAGGAGTCGCGGGGCATGGTCGGGCTCAACTTCCACGTCCACTTCCTGACCGGCAAGCTCACGCCCGACGGCAAGGCGGACCCGGAGACCCCGCTCTCGGTGATGGCCGACCAGATCGACTACCTGGTGCAGCGTTGCGGGATCGACTGCGTCGGTTTCGGCAGCGACTTCGACGGCGCGACGATGCCGCGCGAGTTGCGCGACGCCGCCGGACTGCCCAAGCTGATGGCCCTGCTGCGCGAGCGCGGTTACGACGACGCGGCGCTGCGCCAGCTCGCCTGGGAGAACTGGGTGCGCGTGCTGCGCGCTACCTGGAAGTCGGCCTGAACCGCGTCGGCCCTCGTACGGCTGGCGGCCGGCCTGGCCTGGACCGGACCCATCGCACCGACCGCCTCAGCCGATCCGGGCGACGGGCTGCCGGGTGCGGCGGCGCGCGCCGAACGGGCGGGCAAATCGGTTGGCGGTCCGCTCGGCCGACACTCTATACTGGTGCTGCCTGGCCGCGCGTTCACGTCGGTCGGGCGGCGCCCGCTGGGTGACCTGGGGCAGCCCCGGGCGGGGAACCGTGGATAGGTAGCCGTAGGC
>JBHOQZ010000270.1:0-7555 GCA_042408635.1 Chloroflexota bacterium | reverse complement strand
GGGCGCGGTGCCCGCCCACCCGGTCCCGCCCGGGGCAGGGCGACGACGCGCCCATCCTACCACGTCGGGCTCGACGGACGGGCTGCCGGTCCGCCGGGGAGCGGTGCCCAGGCCGGCCGGGCGCGGATTGGAGCGGGTAGCCCATTTGGGGGAGAATAGGTGGGGGCGGGACAGGCTATTGCGATGGCGCATGGCCGCGCGCCAGCATGAGGCTGTCTCTGGGAACATTGGGGCGGACGATGGACGGGTTGGAGCAACGATTCCACCTGCGCCCGCACGGCGGGCGTCCGGGAACGCGAGTGAACTGGCTCCAGGCGGCCAGGTTCATCGGGTACGCGCTCGGCGCCGTGGCGGCGCTGGTGATCGCGCGCCTGGTGCTCGCGGCCGGGCTGCCCATGGCGGTGCTCTGCCTCTGGCTCCTGCTCGCGGTCTGGATCGACACCAATTTCCTGGGCTTGCGGGAGCGCCTCCCCGGCTTCACCTCGGCCAGCCGCCTGTGCCGAACCGCGGCGTGGACCACCTTTGCACTCGTCGGCCTGCTCGGCTTTGGCGCCGCCCTGCTCGCGCCCGCCAGTGCCGGGAGTGACGCTCGAACGGCGCCCGAGAGCGTCGTCTCGGCCAGCGCGCCGAGCGGTCCGGCAGCCAGCCCGGCCCAGCCGCTAGCGCTGCCGGGTGCCGCGGTGCCGAGCGATCCCGAGGCGGCGCCCGTCGCGGCCACGCCAACCCAGCCGGTCCATCCCGGCTCGGCCGCGTCCGACCCGACGGCCACCGCCGCCCCGGGCGCGGCCGGGACGGCAGCCGATGGCGGCCGGCACCCCGAGTCGGTCGACTGGCTGCTCGCCCACGTCGACCTGAACTGGGATCGTGACTGGGACGAGACGATCTGGGCGCTCGAGCAGTTGCGCGTGCTCGACCCCGAGCGGCCGGAGTGGCGCGAGAAGCTCTACGCCGCCTACAACAACGACGCCAACCGCTACCTTGCCGAGGGGCGCTGGGGCGAGGCCGAGTGGCGGCTGCGGCAGGCCCAGGCCCTCGACCCGACGCGCGGCATCGCGCTCTACAAGTTGCGCCGGCTGATCTTCGGTGGCGACACGCCGATCCCGGTCGACGTCGTCGGCCAGACGCCGCACGTCCCGGCCGGCGGCACGGTCACCCTGATCGTCCAGACCCTGCCCGGCGCGGAGTGCGGCGTTGAGTTCGTGCCCGAGGTGCGCGCCGAGCCGTCGGGGGCGACCTTCAAGAGCGACGCGGACGGCCGGCTGCGCTGGAGCTGGCGGCTGCGCGAGGGCGCCCCGCGCGGCGAGGTGATCGCCTACGTCGCCTGCGCGCTCGGCCCCCAGCCCGGCAGCGCCACCGCCACCCTCCAGATCGAGTAGCGCCCCGGGACAATCGGCTGGCCCCTACCGCGTTCGCCAGTGCGCCACCGCCACCGTCGGGATCGAGTAGTCCCCGGCGTCGGCCCGTTCCCCGCCCCGCGCGAGCGCCGCGTCGCCGGTACTCCCGGCCCCCGCTGGTCCGCGGGGCCGGCAACGGCTGCCCGCGCTTCACTTGCCTGGCCGCTGCGACCTCGCAACAGCGCGTCCGAGCTGCCCTCCGCGCGCCTGCGCTTCGCCTGCCTGGACCCGGCGACGCTGCGGCCCGCCGCGCCGCCGGGCGACGTCCGACCTCGATCTCCGGCTACTCCGTGCGCTCGAGGGTGCCCTAGCCGGCCTCGCCCGGGAGATGGGAGACGGTCCGCCCTCGATCTCCGGCTACTCCGCCGCCTCGACCGGGCGAAGCGCCGGGGTAGCGCGCTCTGGCGGGACGCCGACGGCATCGGTGCGGGCCGCGCGCTGGAGCCAGACGATGAGCAGGGAGAGGTCGGCCGGGGTCACGCCGGCGATCCGCCCGGCGGCGGCGACCGTGGCCGGGCGGAAGCGGGCGAGCTTCTGGCGCGCCTCGGTCCGCAGGCCGGTTACCCGCTCGTAGTCGAAGGTCTCGGGGATCCGCTGCGCTTCGAGGCGGCGCAGGCGCTCCACCTCCTCGACCTGCCGCCGGATGTAGCCCGCGTACTTGCCCTCGATCTCGATCTGTTCGAGGACGTCCGCCGGCGCGTCGACGTACTCCGCGATGAAGGCCCGGCCGACCTCGGGCCGGTGGAGATACTGGGCGGCGCTGACGGAGGCGTCGATCGGCGGCAGGCCGCGCCCCCGCAGCCGGGCGTTGAAGGTGGGGCTGAGCGGTAGGAAGGTGCGCCGCAGCGTTGCCAACCCACGCCGAATCGCCGCGCGCTTCGCCTCGACCGCCGCGTACCGCGCCTCGTCAAGCAGCCCGAGCCGGAAGGCGAGCGGCGCGAGGCGCAGGTCCGCGTTGTCCTGGCGCAGCAGCAAACGGTACTCGGCCCGCGAGGTGTGGAGCCGGTACGGCTCGCTGATCTCGGAGGTGGTCAGGTCGTCCACCATCACGCCGAGGTAGGCGAGGCTGCGCGGCAGCACGAGCGGCCGCCCGGACTCGAGCTCAGCCAGCGCCTCGGCCAGGCCCGGCGGCGCCTCCCCGTCCGTCAGCGGCACGGGCAGCCCGCCCGGCAGCGGGCGGTCCTGGTGGCGGCGGGCGTGGAGCGCGGCATTGATCCCGGCCAGGAGGCCCTGGCCGGCCGCCTCCTCGTAGCCGGAGGTGCCGTTGATCTGGCCGGCGAAGAAGAGGCCGGGCACCGCCTTGCAGGCGAGCCAGGCAGTGGTCTGGTGCGGCAACACGTAGTCGTACTCGACCGCGTAGCCGGGGCGGAGCATGCGACACTCGGCGAGCGCCGGGATCGTGCGCAGGCAGGCGTCCTGCACATCGGCTGGGAGGCTTGTGTTGAACCCCTGGACGTAGACCTCGTCGGTCTGCCAGCCCTCGGGCTCCAGGAACACCTGGTGGCTCGGCTTGTGGGCGAACCGCACGACCTTGTCCTCGATGGAGGGGCAATAGCGCGGTCCCGTGCCCTCGATCGTGCCGTTGAACATGGGCGCGCGGTGGAGCTTGGCGCGGATGACGGCGTGCGTCGCCTCGCTGGTGTGGACAAGGTAGCAGGGCAACTGCGGGCGCCAGGCGGTCGGCTCTGGGTTCGGGTAGGCAGGGTTCGGGGTCGGGAAGGCGGCCGCGTCGATCGCCTCCGGCCAGAAGCTGAAGTGGAGCGGCTCATCGCTGCCGCGCTGAAGCTCGGTGGCGGAGTAGTCAATGCTGTGTGCGTCGATGCGCGGGGGCGTACCGGTCTTCAAACGGCCGAGCTCGAGGCTGAGCCGGCGCAGCGACCCCGAAAGCGCGCTGGCCGCCGGCTCTCCGCGCCGCCCGCCCGCCTCGACCGTCTCGCCGCAGATCAGCCGGCCTCGCAGCGAGGTGCCGGTGGTGAGCACGACGGCGTGGGCGCGCCAGCATCGGCCGTCGGCCGCCCGCACCTCGACGCCCGCGTCGCCAGGCAGCGGCGCCAGATCCTCGATGAGCGCCGGCACGACGTCGAGGCCCGGCTGCGCTTCTAGCACGGCGCGCATGGCCTGGCCGTAGAGCGCCTTGTCGGCCTGGGCCCGCAGCGCTTGCACGGCCGGGCCCTTCCCGCTGTTGAGCGTGCGGATCTGGATGAAGGTGCGGTCGGTCACCCGGGCCATGGCGCCGCCGAGTGCGTCGATCTCACGCACGAGGTGCCCCTTGGCCGGCCCACCGATCGAGGGGTTGCACGGCATCAGCGCGATGTGCTCGAGCACCATGGTAAAGACGGCGGTGCGGCAGCCCATGCGCGCGGCCGCGAGCGCCGCCTCGCACCCCGCGTGCCCCGCCCCGACGACGATGACGTCGTAGTCCATCAACCCAAGCCTGCTCATTGCCACGGATCCATTATATGGATATGGGCGCGGGCAGCGGTCGCTCGGAACCGGCGCGCAAGCCGGTCTGGGGCGAGCCTTCGGCGACAGGGCGAGTCCTGCGCCGCCTGGCCGGCGCAGCGGATCGGACGGCAATCGGGTTGGTGCGGCGGCGATCTCGGTCGACCGGCGCGCGGGCCGGTCGAGGCGGGCTGATTGCGATGCACGTACCTATCGGCGCCCAGGCGGCTGGTTGGCTCCGGGCGCGGCCGCCAGACCGGGCTGGCCGAGCAAGGCGATGAAGGCGGTCTCGGCGTCGGTGAGCCGGCGTCCGCGCCGGCGGGCCAACTGGAACTGCCGGCGGATGTGCACTCCGCGCACCGAGGCGCGGCCGAAGCGGCCGGAGGCGAGATCCCGCTCGACCGCGCAGGCGGAGACGAAGGCGACGCCGAGTCCGGCGGCAACGGCGCCCTTCACTGCCTCAGTGCCGCCGAGCTCGAGCCCGCGCCGCCACACTACCCCGGCCGCCGCGAGCGCCGCCTCGGTCACCTTGCGCGTCGCCGAGCCCGCCTCACGCAGCAGCAGTGGCTCGTCGCCGAACTCGTCAGGCGCCACCTCCTGTCCGGCCCAGCGGTGGCCGGGCGGCACGACCAGCCACAGGTGGTCATCGCGGTACGGCTCGCACTCCAGGTCCGGGTCGTTGAGCGGCTCGCCAAGGAGCCCGAGGTGGAGATCGCCGTGCCGGAGCCGGTCGACGATGCGCCCGGTGTTGGCAATCACGGCGGTGACGCCGATGCCCGGGTAGCGGCCGCAGAAGGCGCCGAGCGCTGCCGGAAGCAGGTACTCACCCACGGTCGTGCTGGCGCCGAGGCGGAGTTGCCCGGCTCGCAGCCCGCGCAGGTCATCGACCGCCTCATCGAGCTCGACAGCCAGCTCCAAGAGCCGCCGCGCGTAGCCCTGGACCAGCCGACCGGAATCGGTGAGGCGCACGCCCCGGCCCGCCCGCTCGAACAGCGCGACTCCGAGTTGGCGCTCGAGGTCGCGAACGTGGACGGTCAGGGCAGGCTGGCTGATCCCCAGCGCTTCGGCGGCGCGGGAATAATGCTCCTGTTCGGCCACCTCGGCAAAGACGCGCAGCTTGTGCAGATTCAGCCACTCGGCCCGTGCGATCCGGCCAGGCATAACACCGCGCCCTTCGATAACCAGGCGGTTATCCTGACTTAAGAAAGCTTGTAGTGAAATTATACAACCGTGGACCGTAAGCTAGCTGCATAAGAGCACCACAACGGAGTGGCGATCGAGGGGCGACGCGGCCGCGGCGGGTGCGGCGGGTGACGATCCGGGCACCGCCGGCGATGGTCTAGTCGGGTAGCGAACGGGGGCTTCACCGATGACGACTCGGATCGACGTCGACACCGCAACCCTGCGCGCGGCGATCCAGGCGGAGTACGCGCAGGTCGCTCAGCACCCCGACCGGGGCTTCCATTTCCACACCGGCCGCAAGCTCGCACATTTGCTGGGCTACGCGGACGCGTGGCTGGCTCGCATCCCCGAGACGTCCATCGAATCGTTCGCCGGCACCGGCAACCCCTTCGGCATCGGCCAGCTTCGGCCGGGCGAGCGCGTCGTCGATGTCGGCTGCGGCGCAGGCATCGACACGCTGATCGCGGCCACGATGGTCGGGCCGCAGGGACAGGTGATCGGCGTGGACATGACGCCCGCGATGCTGGCGAAGGCGCGCCGCGCCGCCGCCGAGGGCGGCTTCGCCAATGTCGAGCTCCGCGAGGGCTACGCCGAGGCGCTGCCGGTGCCCGACGGCTGGGCCGACGTCGTGATCTCCAACGGCGTGCTGAACCTACTCCCAGACAAGGCGGCGGCGCTGCGGGAGATGGCGCGCGTGGTCAAGCCGGGCGGGCGGCTCCAGATCGCCGATATCCTGGTGCAAAAGCCGGTGCCCCAGGAGGCCAAACGGGTCATCGACCTCTGGACCGGCTGAATTGCCGGCGCTCTGCTGGAGGCAGAGCTCGAGGCCACGGTCGTGGCTGCCGGCTTCGTCGACTTCGCGATCACCTGGCGGGGCGACGTCTTCGCGGGCGCACCCCAGGCGAGCAGCGCCGCCAGCTTCGGGACGCTCGGGATCACGTTCCGCGCCCGCAGGGCGGCCGACCCGGCGTAGCCGCCCAGGTGCCGGCCGCGGCGGCGCGGCCGATCGTTTGCGGAGGCCGCTCGGCGTCGACACCGGCGGGGGACGCGCGGACGGGCGACGCGCGACGGCAGAGTTCAGTCGGGAGGTCCGCTGTGGCGCGAATCCTGATCGTCACCAGCCACGGGTCGGACGACCCGACGCGCGCCACGATCCCCTTCGTGGCGGCCGTCGGCGCGCTGGAGGCCGGCCATGAGCCCGAAATCGCGCTGATGGGCGAGGCGACATACCTGATGAAGAGCTATGTCGCCGAGCAGATCCAGGGCGTCGGCTGGCCACGCCTGACGGAGCTGTGGGGCAAGCTGACCGCGCAGGGTGTCAAGATTCACGTCTGAGGAGGTTGCTCACGGGCCCGTGGGGTCTCCGAGGACGATCTGCAAGGCAAGAACGCGGCGTTCATCACCCCCAGGATCTTCGCCGAGTTGGTAGTTCAAGTCGACAAGACCGTCAGCTTCTGAGCGCCTCTCCCCCGGTTCGACTCGCGCTGTCGGGTGGCCGGCCGTTTCCCGACCACTTCCAGGCGGCTCGACCACTCCAGACGTGGCGCGAAGGAGGGCGGGGAGATCGTTGAAGCTGGCGCGGCATTGCGGAGCGCCTGGCCGTATCCGTCAGGCGCTCCGCCGCGCTGGCGCGTTAGCGCCCGGATCGGCCGACGTCCGCCGGGCAGCGCTGGTGTGAGCCGCCCCCCCGGCCGTTGCTGCGGTGGAGCGCGACGACCTCGATGCGGACTTGCCGGCTCCGCGCCCGGAGGCGCCTTGTCGACCCGAATCCGCGCCGGCTGTTCCCGCACACACGGCCGCCCGCTTCGCCCCAGAAGCCGTCTGGCCGGCCGACGCGGCCGCCCGGCTCGACGAGACGGCGGTGGCAGGCGACTGCGCGCCTCGGGTCGCCCGGGGTGGCCCTGATTTGCCCGGAACGGACGTCACCGGGCGAGGATTCGGCTGGCCGCCTCGGGTCGAGGCGCCGGTGGCGGCGCCCGCCGACCGCGCCGGGCCACGGCGCGCCGGCTCGCTCGTGTCGATCGCGCCACGCCGCGCTCCCCGGGCGAGCCGGGACTGCGCGCCGTGGGGCGTGTCGGTGTTCGCGTTTGACCCCATAGCACCACCCGTTCCTTTCTGCCTGGTGGCGGCCCGTGGCGATGCGCGTTCACCCGTCGCGGCCTGCACGAGGACGGCCTCGTCTGGCGCCGCGTTCGGGGAGCTGCGTCGCCGTCGGGCCGGTGTGGCCGGCGGTGGTAGCGCATCGGGGTCGAGCGGCCGGGGCAGCTCGACTGCCTCCTCGACGCCGATCCAGAGATAGTTGGGTTGGATGAGCGGGTTGCCGACGAGGCGGAGCGGCGCGTCGCCGACCAGCTCGCGCGGATTGACGTGGCAGGTGTCGGGGGCAACACCGTACTTCTCGAGGTAGCGCTCGGCGGCAGCCTCGATCTTCTGCACCAGCGGCCGCTTCGGGTCGCGGTCGTACCAGAGCAAACCAATCTGCATCAATGCATCCTCCTCCCGGCGCGGACGCCGCCGGGTCCGCGCCGGCCGTTCCA
>JBHOQZ010000269.1:0-19581 GCA_042408635.1 Chloroflexota bacterium | reverse complement strand
GCTCGACCGCCCCAACCAGTACGCCCTGACCATCCTCCTCCTCGCCACTCTCGGCGTCGTCGGCTACACCGCCGCGGGCGCCTGGATCCTCCTCACGCTCCCCGGCGCTACCCCGCCCGTGCTGGCCTTGGCGGCGCTCGGCCTGCTGCTCCTACTCGGCCTGCTCCAGGTCTTCGCACGCACGCTCGCCGCGATCAACGCCGAGACGTCGCTGATGTGGATGCTCGGCCCCCTCACCTTGCTGCGCTACCTGCTGGCGCCCTTCGTCTGGCTGGTCTCGCTGCCGGCCGCGCTCCTGACGCGCGTGCTCGGCATCGACCGGCTCAACCAGGAAGCGGCGGTCACCGAGGAGGATTTGCGCGTGCTCGTGTCGCTCGGCCAGGAGCGCGGCGTGATCGAGGCCGACGAGCGCCAGATGATCCACGGCATCATCGAACTCGAGGACACCACCGCCCGCGAGATCATGGTGCCGCGGATCGACATCGTTGCGGTGCAGGCCGACACCACCGTGGCGGAGGCCGCCGGGGTCGTGGTCGAGCGCGGTGTCTCGCGTGTGCCCATCTACGGCACCTCGATCGACGACATCATCGGCCTCGTCTACGCCAAGGACCTGCTGAAGTATCTGCGCGACGGCCTCGACAACGCGCCGGTGCGCGAGCTGGTGCGCCCGGCGCACTTCATCCCCGAATCGAAGCGCGTCAAGGAGCTGCTGCGCGAGCTCCAGCGCAGCCGCGTCCACATGGCGATCGTGGTCGACGAGTACGGCGGCACGGCCGGCCTGGTCACCATCGAAGACCTGCTGGAGGAGATCGTCGGCGAGATCCGCGACGAGTACGACGCGGCCGAGGAGACGAAGATCGAGCGCGTGAGCGACCGCGAGGCGATCTTCGCCTCGACGGTCAGCATCGAGGACGTCAACGACACACTCGGCCTGCACCTGACGGGCGAGGATTTCGACACGATCGGCGGCTTCGTCTACGACCAGCTCGGCAAGATCCCCACTGCGGGCGACACGATCGAGCACGACAACGTGCGCATCACCGTCGTCTCGACCAGCGGCCGGCGCATCCGGCAGGTCCGCGTCGAGCGCCTCGACGTGCCCGAGTCGGGCGAGGCCGAGGGCGCCGGCGGGCCGACCGCCGAGCCCGAGCCGACCGGGATCAGCGAACCCGCAGCCATCCCGCTCGAGCGCGGCCGCAGCAACGGTCGATGAGCGAGGTGCCGCCGCCCGCGCTCACGGGGCTGCTGGCGGAGGCCAGGGCGGCGCGCGAGCACGCCTGGGCGCCCTACTCGCGCTTCGAGGTCGGAGCCGCCGTGCGCGGCGGCTCCGGGCGCGTCTACCGCGGCTGCAACGTGGAGAACGCCTCCTACGGTCTGACGATCTGCGCCGAGCGGGTCGCCATCGCGTCGGCCGTGGCGGCGGGAGAGCGCCGGATTACGGCACTGGCGGTAGTCGCCGACACGCCGGCCCCCCTCTCGCCGTGCGGCGCCTGTCGCCAGGTGCTCGCCGAGTTCGCGCCTGCGGAGACGCCCGTCCTGCTCGCCAACCTCGCGGGCGCGACGCGCCTCACCACCGCCGGCGCGCTCCTCCCCGACACCTTCACCCTCGATACCGGCCGCGCGAGCACAACCGGGCCGGGTCCGGGCGGCTAGAGCACGTTGGCGGGCGGCGGCGCCCAGCGCCGTGCGGCAGGGCTGCGCCCGTGCGGGGACCGGGCCGCCGTAGGCAACCTGCCGCCAGAGCGGCAGGGGCGACGGCCGAACAGCCGCCGCCCGAGGGGGGACCGGGGCGCTAGTTTTCGGCGGAGCGCAGGAGGCGGAAGGCGATCGGGTCCTCCCCGAAGTTCAGCTCCTCCAACGCCTCCTCGGCCGCGCTCGCCAGCACCTCGTCCGGGTCGCGCGTGGCGCGCAGCAGGGCGCGTTTCGCCTGGTTGCCGCCGATCTTGCCCAGCGAAGAGACCGCCGCGAGCCGCACCTCGCGGTCGGCATCCTGGAGCAGGTTGATCAACTCGGGGACCGCCGCCACGTCCTCCATTTCGCCAGCCGCGCGTGCCGCCTCGAAACGGTGCTCCGGGTTGGCGCTCTTGAGCTCGTTGAGCAGCACGTCCAGCCAGGCCGGGTCGCACTGACGGCCCATGGCGAAGATGGCGCTGGTGCGCATCTTGTCGTCGTCCGCGCGGTACGCCTCGGCGATCAGGTCGTGCACGTCGTCGCCGGTGATGAACGAGAGCGCCTCGAGGGCGCGCCGGCGCACCTCGGCCGGCTCAGCCTCGTTCTCGACCAACGCCAGGAGGGCGTCGCGGAGGCGCTCGCCGAGCGCGGGGTCGAGCTTGCCCAGCTCGAGCAGGTAGGCGAAGCGACCGAGCGCCGAGGCCGCGGCGCAGCGCACCGCGGTCGCCCGGTCGCTTTGTGCCAGCCGGATGAGCGGCTCGACCAGGCGGCTATCGTCGGACTCCCAGAGCCCGTCCACGGCGGTGCGGCGCACCTCGGCGTCCGGATCGCGCAGGCCGAGCTTGAGCACCTCCGAGAAGTCGAGGTCGACGTTGTCCTCGGCCAGCTCGACCATGTCGCGCAGCACCCGCCGGCGTCGCTCGACCGGCAACGCGGCGAACCGCTCCGCCAGCGGCGCAAACTCCCGTGCGGTCAGACCCGACAGCCCACGCAGACTCGCCCGATGGACAGGCTGCTCGGTGTCGGCCAGTTGATCCAGTGTTGCGGACGCCCGCTCGCGCGGGTCGACCTCGTGCGTGTCGAAATTCATGTGCAATCCGCCTTAGCTCAACGCAACCGCGTTCTCGAACCATTGTACCCGACGCAGGACACCGTCCCGCCCGAAGGAGATCGCGCAGACGTCGATGCGCAGGTGCTCCTCCTCGGGGAAGCGCTCGGCCCGGTAATACTCGGCCAGCGCGCACAGCTTGGCCTGCTTGCGCGGCCCGATCGACGCCTCGGGTGCCGTCGCGGCACCGCCCAGCCGCGTGCGGACCTCCACCACCACCAGGGTGGAGGCGCGCTCGTCGTACCCGATCAGGTCGAGCTCGCCGTAGGGGCAGCGGTAGTTGCGCTCGACCAGGCGCAGGCCACGCGCCTCGAGGCGCTGCGCCGCGATCCGCTCGCCGAGCCGACCGAGCGCCCGGCGCCGCTCCGACGCGGGAATTGGCACCGCGCCCGCTGGGCCGCGACGCAGCCCGGCCGGCCCTCGCGGGTCGCGACGCGGCTCCTCCGTCCCTCGTGGGCTGGGAGAACTGCCGTCCGGCGGTCGGTCGGGCCGAGAATCGACAGCTTCCGGGCCGCCTTTGCCCTGCCCCGCCGCACCAGAGCCGACGGGACCGTTCTGCCCGGCGCTCATGGCTCGCAGCCTCTGTCCTCGAGCGCCGCGCCGGGACCACCTTCGGGCCGGTCGGACCGGGGGGCCGGGGAGGGCTGTCCTTCCCGGTTACGTTTGCTGGAACTATTGCGCCTGGCCGCGAGGCGGCCCGCCACCGGACCTGGCGGCGGACCGAGCCGAGCGGCGCCTTGCCCATCGGCCGAGTCGACGCCGAGTTGGAGCCGAAGCTGGGCGACGGGCGCGTAGGAACAGCGGTGGGCGGCGCAGGGGCCGAGCGCAGCGAGGGCCCGCCGGTGGGCGGGCGTGCCGTAACCCTTGTGGGCCGCGAAGCCATAGCCGGGGAACCGCGCATCGAGCGCCACGAGCAGCCGGTCGCGCGTTACCTTGGCGACGATGGAGGCCGCCGCGATCGAGAGGCAGATGGCGTCCCCGTCGACGATCGGGCGCTGCGGGATCGCCAGGTCGTGGATGCGCTCCCAGTCGACGAGCACGAGCTCGGGCGCGGGCACGAGCGTCTCGACCGCCCGGCGCATCGCCAGCCGGTTCGCCGCTCCGATGCCGGCGCGGTCGATGACCTCGACCGGCACCACCCCCACTCCGACCGCCAGCGCCTCCCGTCGGATCACCGCGTGGAGCGCGGCGCGCTGCTCGGGCGTGAGGAGCTTCGAGTCGCGCGCGACGCGGAGCGTCTCGGGGACGCGCTCGGGGTCGGGCGCGAGGATCACCGCCGCCGCGACGACGGGCCCCGCCCAGGCGCCCCGCCCGGCCTCGTCGACGCCCGCGATCAGCCGGTATCCCGCCTCGGCGGCGGCCCGCTCGAGGTCGAGCCCGGCCGCGGCACCGCGCAGGCGTGGCCCCCCCATTGGAACGTGGTCGGTCGGCGCAGACACGGTGAGCGGGACGTCGGCATCGCGCCGGTCCCGCTCACGGTCCATCGGAACGCCCGCCCGGTGGTCGTGCTAGCTCTGCGGGCGGCTCTTGCCGGTGGTCTCGTCGACGATGGCGGTGGTGTCGGCCTCCCCGGCCGGGGTCGGCTCGGCCACGGCGACCGGCGCGGGCGCCTCGACCGCTGCCACCGCGGGAGTGGTCGCCGGGCCCTTGGCTGCGGGCACGTAGCGGCGCTCCTTGATCCGGGCCGCCTTGCCAGTCCGACCGCGCAGGTAGTAGAGGTTGGCGCGCCGCACCTTGCCGTAGCGCACGACCTCGATCTTCTCTATGCGCGGCGAGTTGAGGAGGAAGGTGCGCTCCACGCCGACGCCGCTGGCGATCCGGCGGACCGTGAAGTTGCGGTTGATGCCGGCGCCGCGGTAGCGGATCACCACGCCCTCGAACACCTGGATGCGCTCGCGGTTGCCCTCGACGACGCGCACGTGCACGCGTACCGTATCACCCGAGTTGAACTCCGGGATGTTCGTCTTGAGCTGGGCTTGTTCGACTGATTGTAGAAGAGAGTTCATCGCTCACCCGCCCCTTGGCTTCTCGCTCAAACCTTCACAGTATAGCACGTCGGTGTCGGCCGCGCCGCGGCCGCTCAGGTGATCGGCGCGCCGGCCAGCCAGTCATAGCCGATGCACGGGTCGTCGTGCGGCAACCGGCCCTCTTCTTTCGGGTCGTAGGTGTTGGAGGTGACGTAGAAGAGGTGGGTAATCCCCCCGAGCGCCTTGCAGCCGTGGGCCACGCCCGGCGGGATCTTGAGGACGATGGCCGGGTAGTTCTCCCCCATCATCAACTCCATCGTCTCGCCGCGGGTCGGCGAATCCTCGCGCAGATCGTGGAGCACGACCTTGAGCGCGCCGACGGGCACATACCACCAGTCCACCTGGGTGTGGTGGTAATGCCAGGCCTTGGCGACGCCGGGGAACATGAGCGAATGGCTCAACTGCCCGAACCCCTCACCGAAGAACGCATCGGTCACCCGGATGATCTCGCGGAAGAAGCCGCGCTGATCCGGGTGCGTCTTGAGCTCCTTGATCTCGACTCCGGCGATCGTCATCGTTCCCTGCCGTTCACCGTCCGACGTCACGGGCCGACTACTGGCGCCGCGAGGTGACCCGGCGCCGCGCATCGCGTGGCGGGGCGCTGGCGCGCGAGCGCCGATTGCCCGGCAGATAGCGCTGCCGCTCCATCTGGGCGTCATAGGCGGCGCGCTGGATTGGATAGCGCTTGGTGAAGTAGTACACCGCGTAGCCGATCGCGCCGAGCGCCGTCAGGAAGGTGAGGTAGAAGAGGATGGGCGTGGCCAGGTACGGCACGTTGCCGTAGCGCATGATGATCAGGAAGAGCGCGGTGCCCGCGATCCAGAGCGCGACCTCGGTGGCGCGGGCCGCGATTCGAATTTTGAGCCCGTCGCCCGCGAACAGGATACGTCGGCGCGCCCGGATGTAGGCCGCAGCCACCAGCACAATCAGGGAGATCGCGCCGAAGAACAGGAACAGGCTGCTGGGCTGCCCCGGCTCGGGGTTGAACCAGTGCCGCGGATTCGCCAGGTTGGCAAAGATGTCGAAGTTCATCGCCCGGACCTCTAACGCCTCACGTACTGACGCCCCGGCTGGCCGGGGCGGCGGTAGTATAGCACCGGCGCGCCGGGCGCGCCAAGACGTGGGGGTGTCGCTCAGCGCCGCGCGGACAGCCCCGCCGGCCGAGACCGGCTGGCCGCCCGAACGCCGCAGCCTCGCCTACGCCCCGGGTCCGCGTACCGTCGCCTCGATCGTGAGCGCGCCGGCCCCCTCGAACTGGAGCGTCACGGGCACCAGCATGCCCGCGCTGAGATCCTGCTTCAACTCCATGAGCATGATGTGATAGCCGCCGGGCTGGAACGCGACCGAGCCACCGGCTGGGATCACGATGCTGCCGGCCGGCCCCATCCGCATCATGCCGCCCTCCATCGCGGTGCGGTGGATTTCGGTCGTGCCCGCCAGATCGCAGGTCGCCCCGGTCAACACGTCGTCGGCATCCCCGGCATTGGCGATCGTCAGGTAGACGGCACTGAGGCCGCCGGCGAGCCCCTCCCGGGCCCAGGCATCGGCCACACTCAGGTTAGGCGCGTCACCGCTGCGGCTGGCGCGCACCGCGCCACCGCCCACAGCGAACACGAGGGCCAGGAGCGAGACGGCAACCAGGGCCAGAGCCGCCGCCGCGCGAATCGACCTGCTGAACCGCATCGCGGTCCTCCTCCATGTGCTTCAGCCCGGGGCGCCACGGAAACCACGACGTGGCACCCCCACCGTGGCCGCGTTCGCCGCGGCGCGCAACGCAGCGCGTGGACTCAGCGCAACAGCCGCTTGATGTCAGCCGTGAGCTGCTCGGCCTCCATGCCGAACGGGTAGATCAACCGCGCCTTGCCCTCGCGGTCGACCAGATAGACGGCGGCGGTGTGGTCCATGTAGTAGATCTGCTTGCTCTCGGGCACATCGCGCCGCGCCGCCACCACGCCGAGCCCATCCATGAGCCGCTGCAGCTCGTCGGAGGTGCCCGTCAGCCCGACCAGGCTCGGGTCGAAGAGCGCCAGGTAGGCCTTCAGCCGCTCGGGTGTGTCGCGGTCGGGATCGACGGTGACGAAGTACATGTCGACGTCCTTCGCCCGTGCGCCGAGCTCCTCGCGCACCTGCCGCATCTCGAGCGCCGTCGTCGGGCAGACGTCGGGGCAGTTGGTGTAGCCGAAGAAGAAGAGCGAGATGCGCCCGCGCGTGTCCGCTGCCGCGAACGTCCGGCCGTCCGCCCGCTGGAGGGTGACCTCGGGCAGATCGAGCGGAGGCGTGAGCACACCGCCGTTGAACGGCGCGGCGCTGGCGATCCCCAGCCACTCCGACACAACCGGGATGCGGATTGCCGCGGCCGCACCCACGCCCAGGACGGCCCCAGCGAGCACGCCGGCGAGCACCAGGCTCCAGAGGGCACGGCGCCGCGCAGCACGCGCCCGGGCGGGGGCGGCTGCCGGCGGGACCGGGGAAGGGGCAGCCAAAGGGCCACCCGCCGGGGCGGCCCCAACCTCACGGGATGGTGACGTCATGGCAATTCTCCTGCGGCGCCAACGTCCTTGGTGGCGCCGCATCTCCATGGTATTACATCGTTAGCGGGCCGGGACCTCGAAGATCAACTGGCCCTCGGCGGGCTGGCCGCCGCGCGGCGTGACCTGCACCAGCCCGACCCAGCGCCCGTCCATGTAGAGGTCAGCGCGCGTCAGGTAGTGGCCGTTGCCGGCCGGCTGCCAGATCGCGTCGGCCTCGTGCGCGTGGGCAGGCATCACGAGCTGCACCTCGACATCGGCGTCGAACGCCGGCCGGCCCGCGGCGTCGACCACGAAGAGGTCGAGCCGCGTCGGCCCGAGTCGGTAGGCACCGTTCACGGGCGTCAGTGCAACCGTATAGGTGCCCACACGCGCGATCGAGAGCGGGAAGGCGACGTCGATGTCGGGCTTGCCGGGCCGCTGCGCGATCACCCGCACCCCCCAGCGACCGGCCAGGGCAAGCGCGGCGCTGTTGGTGGCAGTGAAGCGGCCAGGCGCATCGGCGACGGGCGTCGTGCGCACCTCAATCTCGCCGTAATCGTCGTCGGGCAGGAGCCGCAGCGCCACGCGCTCGACAGCCTCGAGCGGATTGCCGGCGCGGTCGCTGAGCTGCACGTCGAAGGTGTTGAGGCCGAGCACGCCCGGCAGCACACGCACGACCACGCGCGCGTCGCCGGCCGGCCCGCTCAGGGAGATGCCGGCGGGCGGCGCGATGTCGGGCGCGGCGGCGCCACGCGGGGGCGAGAGGTTCACCAGGACGGCGGTCACGGCCAGCACGGCCAGCCCGGCCAGCCACTCCGCCCGCAGCGAGCCCAGGAAGCGCCGCCAGAGCGCTGCCACGGCCGCGAGGGAGGCCGTCGGCTGCGGCTCGAGCCGGCGCAGGCGCGGCCCGAGCCAGAGCAGATGGAACGCGCCCAGCCCGAGCATGACGACCACCGCCGCCAGCTTGACCAGGAGCGCCCGCCCGTAGTCGCTGGCGACGAGCGCCTCGGGATCGCCGATGTGGAGCCAGGCGGCAAACAGACCGGTCAGCACCAGCACGACCACGCAGGCGGCCGCCAGCAGCGAGAAGCGGCCGACGGCGTTGCGCAGCAGGTGGGCCCGCCCGGCCGAATCGAGCGTGCGCCACGCGGCCACCAGCGAGTAGCTGAGGCCGATCAGGCCACCGACCCAGATCGAGGCGGCGAGCAGGTGCAGCCAGTCGGCCAGCGTCGCCCAGCGCGCCCACTCCTCGGCCGCGGCGGCATGGCTGTTGAGGCTGAAGGTGAGCATCGCCCAGGCGCTGACGGTTAGCACGAACGGCCAGAAGAGATTGACGCGGACGCCGCGCGGCGCAGCCGGCGCGCCAGCGACCAGGCCGAGCGAGCGGTTGGAGCGGGGGGAGGTCGCCGGGCGCTCGGCCGGCCGGCGCGTCGCCAGCCAGAGCGCCGCCGCCACCACCGCGAGCATGAGCAGGCGCAGTCGCAGCAGCGCGCCGAAGCGCGTGCCGGTCAGCACGCCCTCGGCAGCACCGACGAGCTGGCCGAGGTCCCATGTGCCCGCCCCGGCCGCCGCCTGCACCGCCAGCGACCCGAACGCGGCTACGGTCAGCAGGGCCAGGCCCCAGCCCGACTGGTTCACTAGCGCGGCGCCGACGGCCCGGATCGTGCCGCGCCAGGGCGACGGATCCTCGCCGGCGACGCCACAGCACTGCCCCAGCGCCGGCAGCATGACGACCGAGTGGAGCCAGAGCGCGCCCAGCAGGAGGGCGCCCCCCAGGAAGCCGAGCCAGCGCACCGCCATCGCTACCGGGTTGCTGGTGGCTGAGGTGACCGCGACCGCATCGCCCGAGTCGAGCAGCGGCAGCGCCGCCGCGGCCGCCTCGCCCACGGCGAAGGCGAACAGCCCGTGTGCCTCGTGGCCGTCCTCCGTCGACAGCGTCTTCCAGGCGACGGTGTAGACGCCCTCGGGCAGATCGGGCGGCAGGCCCACGGTCATCTGGTACGGGTCGGTCGGGGCGACGCGGCTGTTGCCCAGGTCAACGCGCTCGTTCTGCGCGTTCTGGACCGTGAGCTGGCTGAACCGCGGTTCGAGGCGCTCGGTGAACCAGGCGCGAACTTCGCCCGGTGAGCGCGGCAGCACAGCGTTGGCAACCGGTTCCGAGCGCGCAAGCTGCGCGTGGGCCAGCGCCTGCCCCGCGCCGATCAGGCCGAGCGCGAGCAGCGCGATCACCCACGGAAGCCACCACCGAACGCGCGGCCCGCATCGGCGCAGGGGTCGACGCGGACTCGCGGACCGGCTGATCGTGCGCTGTCGCATCACACTTCTCCCCGGTGGTCGGCCGCCGGACGCCTCCAGGCGCGTCCGGCGGCTCACGCGGCCCTGTCGCGTCAGTCGTCCGCGCCGGGGGCGGTCGACGCGGCGCCCAGTGGCACCGACCCCGCCGGGCGCATCTTGGGGCGGGTGGCGAACGTCACGATCGCGGCCAGCAACCCGAGCGCGCCTACGCCCAGCCCGATCAGAGCGAACGTCTGCGCCTGCTGCGCCGCCGACTCGACCGCCTGCACGCGCTGCGCCAGCTCGGCCGAGCCGAGCGGGCGATCCGGGAACTGGAGCGCGGCGGCCGATTCCACGTCGTGGAAGCGACCCGGGCCCGACTCGAAGCGCTCGTCGACCGGCTGGCCGTCGACGGTACCGGAGAAGCGGAAGGTGTACTGCCCAGCACGGGTCGGGATGAAGTCGGCGGCGTAGCGTCCCGGCTGATTGTAGACCGCGCGCAACTTCACCTCCATGGTGCGGCCGCCCGCGGTCACCTCGGCCTTGAGCGTCTTCTCGGCGCCCTCGACCGGTTGCTTCGTCTCCGTGTTGGCGATGCGCAGGTCGATGCCGTTGACCTGGTCAGAGATCGCCGGCTCGTTCAGGAAGCCGACCACGAACGTGTACTTGCCGACCTCACGGCGCTCGTGGGCCAGGGCCGGTGTGACGAGCGCGAGGGGTAGCAGCGTGAGCGCCAGGGCGAGCGCGGCCAGCGCCCGCAGCGCGGTACGGGTCATCATAATAACGCCTCCATTTCTGTTTGCGATCCGTCGATGATGACAGGGGGCGAGCCGGCACGGCCAGCAGCCGCGCTCGGCGAGGCGATGCGTCAGCGGACGGATCGCGGAGGCGGGTGGAGCGGGGCCAGCGCGGGCACGGCCGGCCGAAGCAAAGGCGCGGGGGGCAGCCGGCGTCCCATGAGCAAACCGATCACCAGCAGCGCCGCGACCGGCAGCGCCGGCGGCCGGGCGAAGAGGCCCGTGAGCAAGCTGGCATCGAGCGTCTGCACCTGGCAGTCCGCGATCGCCTGGCCAGATGCCGGCAGATGGGCGCTTGCGGGGACCGCGGGCACGGCCGAGGGGGCATTGGCCGCGGGCGCGTGGACGTGGTGCGCGTGGGCGTGGGCGTGGACGACCAGCGTGCCGGCCGGTAAATCCGGCGTTCTCAGCAGCTCGCACCAACGGGCACAGGTGAAGCCGGCGAGCGTGATGTACACGAGCACCAGCGCCGCCAGCATCGGCTGAACGGTGGCGCGGGAGGCGCAGGCACGTAGCAGCAGCCGGAGGGACCGGCGCCGACCCCGTTGGCTACCGGACGGCGCGGTGTGGAGCGCCTCGTCGAAGGACCAGGTAAACGCCGCCCCCGTGCCCATCACATCCCCGAAGCGTGCCTACCCTGATTGAGCCGGCAGGCGACCGCCGATCCTGCGCAGTCAGGCCGGCGAGCCCGTCGCACCCCGGCTCACCGGAGGTGCGGATTAGCATCATTATACGCCACAGGGACGGGTATGGGCAGGCGGCGGCTAATCGGCCGCCGCGCGGTCGTCGCCCTGAGTGTCGGGCGCCAAACGCGAGCGAGCCGCCGGCAAGATCGCGGGGAGGCTCTCGCGGCTGGCTGGGATCCCCGAGCCGCGAGCGGCCGCAAGCGCGACGCCGATGCAGGCCACCGCGGCCGCCAGCAGGTAGGCGTTGCGCTGGGCAAGCAGGTAGCTGTCGAGCAGCGCCTGCCGCACCGCCGGGTCCACCGCCTCCCGCAGCGCCGCCATGCCGCCGAAGGCGGCCAGCCCCCCCGCTAAAATCGCGGCGCTGGCCGAGGTGCCGAGCACCATGCCGAGGTTGCGCATTGCCGAGAGCAGGCCCGAGGCGATCCCCAGCCGCTCACGCGGCACCGCGCCCAGCACGGCGCTGCTGTTGGGCGACTGGAACAGGCCGGAGCCGGCCCCCAGCAGCAGGAGGCGCACGAAGACCTCGGGGTAGGTGGAGTCGGCGCGCAGTGTCGAGAGCCAGAAGAGGCCGACCACCGTCGAGCTCAGCCCGATCGTCGTCAGCAGCCGGGAGCCGACCCGGTCGGAGAGGCGCCCGGCAATCGGCGCCACCACCGCCAGCATGAGCGAGACCGGTGTGAGCATCAACCCGGCCTGGAGCGGGTCGAAGCCGAGCACGAGCTGGAGGTAGAACGGCATCAGGAAGATGTTGGTCGACAGCGCCACGAACGACAGCAGCGCCGCGAGGGTGCCGAAGTTGAAGGCGCGCACCCGGAAAAGGGCGAGGTCGAGTAGCGGTTGCGGCACCCGCCGCTCGGCGAGCGCGAACGCCACCAGCGCCACTGCCCCGACCGCCACCAGCGCCAGGCTCGGCGCGTCGAAGGCGCCGCGAGTTGCCACGCGCTCCAGGCCGAGCACCAGCCCACCGATCCCCACGGCGGCCAGCGCCGCGCCGAGCGCGTCGAACCGCTGACCGGGCCGCTGCGGCGCCGAGATGCGTTCCTCGCGCAGCACCAGAGCACCCAGCGCCACTGCCGCGATCCCGATCGGTACGTTGACCAGGAAGATCGAGTGCCAGCCGAACGTCTGGATCAGGAACCCGCCCAGCGTCGGGCCGATCGTCGTGCCGGTCGCCACGACTGTGCCATTGATGCCGAGCGCCTTGCCGCGCTCACGCGCTGGGAAGACCGCCGAGGTGATCGCCATGCCGTTCGCCATCAGGCAGGCCGCGCCCAGCGCCTGCATGATGCGCGCGCCGATCAACGTCTCGACCGTGGGCGCCAGCCCGCAGAGGGCCGAGCCGATAGTGAAGAGCGTGTAGCCCGCGAGCACCACGCGCTTGCGGCCCAGCATGTCGGCGAGCCGACCGAACGGCAGGAGCGAGATCGAGATCGTCAGCAGGTAGGCGATGACGACCCACTCCACCGTCTCGATGCCCACGCCGAACGCGTGCATGATCGTGGGCAGGCCGACGTTGACGATGCTGCCGTCGATGGTTGCCATGAGGATGCCGCTCTGGACGACCAGCAACGCCCACCACTTGTGGTTCGGGCCCTGGGTGACCCGCTCGAGACGGGCCGTGAGTGTCTCGGTCATGGGGGCTTCCTTCCCGCCCGCCGCGGCGCCACAGCGGGCGTTCGCTCTATGCGCGGCGTCGTCGCTGACGCCTCTCCTGAATCCGCAGTTCCGGTGCCGCGGCGGCGCAGCCTGCCCCCTCGGCCGCGCGGTTCGCTTCTTTTTCGTCATGAAGTGTAGCATTGAAATGGACCGAGTGGTCGGTGAAGCGACGCCACCGGCGACCGGCAAGGAGTCAGGATGTCGGCGAACGAATTCCGCTGCCGCGCCTGCGGCGCCCCGCTCGTGCTCGAGTCGGAGAGCGAGTTCTGCCTGTTCGCGGCCGAGCAGTTCTGTCCCGCCTGCGAGCGCGCCTACGCGGCCGAGCGCGACCGTGAGCCCGCGCCGCCCGGCACTCCCGTCGAACCCCGATCTGCGCCCGACGCTTCTGAGGCTCGCCCCAACCCGGGATCGATGGTCGACGCGGGGGATCGAGCCCGAGGCGAGCGAACGTCGCGGGGCGGCTGCCGCCGGCCCGGCGCGCCCGCCAGGCCGGGCTGAGACGAGCGGCCGGGCCGGCCCGCACGCGGGCGTGCCAGCAGCCCGACCGGGCGCCCGACCAAATTGCTGGCTGAGAGTGCTGGCGGGGCCGAGCAGTATACTCGGGAGGTGGATTCCTGCGCGAGGTGAACGTTCTGCGCCTGCCCACGCTCAGCGACGTCGGGCGGTTCCTCATTCTGACCGTTGGCCTCTACGGCTTCGCGCTCGGCATCGTGCTCAACCTGCGCTCCAACACCGGGCTGGCGCCGTGGAACGCCTTCCACTACGGCCTGCACCTTCAGTTCGGCATCACCCTGGGCGAGGCCTCGCTGCTGGCGGGCCTGGCGATGATCGGCGTGAGCTGGCTCTGCGGGATCCGGCCGGGGATCGGCACCGTCGCCAACATGACCCTCGTCGGCTTCTTCACCGACCGCATCATCGACTCGGGGCTGGTGCCGCCCCAGAGCGAGCTACCAGGGCAGCTCGCCCTCCTGGTCGCCGGCGTCGCGGTGATGGCGGTCGGCACCGCGATCTACATCCGTCCGCGGCTCGGCGCCGGCCCGCGGGACAGCTTCATGCTCGCGCTGACCCGCAAGCTCGGCATCCCGGTCGGCGCCGCCCGAATCGGGATCGAGGCGACGGTCCTCCTGCTGGGTTGGCTGCTCGGCGGCCCGATCGGGTTGGGCACGGTCGTCTTCGCCTTCGGCATCGGCCCGGCGGTCCAGCTCGCCTTCCGGCTGTTCCGCATCGCGCCACAGCGGCACACTCCGGCGCCCGAGCCCTTGCCCACCCTCTCCTCGGCGCATGGCAAGGGACCATAGTTCCGCCGCCGCCCCTTCCGCTGGCCCTTAGAAATTGCCAATAGACGCGTTAGCGAGATTGGTCGTACGGGGCTCAAGCCCCGCGCTCAGCTTGCGAAGCCGGTTCATGAGCTGTCGACCCAGCCCGGCCCGGGGGTTCCGGAGCCTGGATACCCATCATCTCGCGTCGACGGGCTGATGGAGGTTATGGAATTAAGGCGGGGAACGCGTTGGACGGGCTGAAGCCCGCGCGACGAGCACGCGCCGATCGCAGCCGCCCGGCCGCCCGGGGGTAAACCCCCGGGCTGAGGGTGCGAAGCCCCCAGTCGGGCTGGGACGATCGCGCATGAGCCGGCTCCGGGTACCCGCGGAGCGAGTGGGGCTTGGCTGAATCATTGCGGAGGTTATGAACGGTGCGGACAGAGTGCAGGCAGTCCCGCCGGCCGGCCCAAGCCGGTGAAGGTAGGGCGCGGCCGGTGCAAGCCGGGACGCGCTCGGCGCCCCCACCCGCCAGCGGGTACCCGGTGGGCTGCAGCTCGCCTACCGTAGCCACGCCTTGCCTTAGGACCCTCCCTCATCCCCGCGCCCCCATGGCCAAGGCCGCTACAGCGGGCGGAGGCGCGATCGTCCCCAGCCGGCTTATGGAGGTTGCACAATCAACGCATTCCCCGCGTTGATTCTGCAACCTCCATAAGCCGGCCGACCGGGCAGGTCGCAGATCTGGACAATCGCCATCAGCCGGCCGACCCGAGGGGGCGGGGCGGAAGGGTCAGCACCTCTTAGAGGCGCCGCAGGGCGTGGAGGCGGCCGGCCACCCGCCAGTTCGAGGTTTCGGTGGCGCCGGTTGCGACCGACAGGGCGGTGGCGGGATGGCTGCGCCGCGCGTGTTCGAGCAGCGCCGCCGCCACGGCCGCGGCGGTCTCGGCCGCGCCGGCCTCGGGCAGCGGCGGCGGCGTGTCGAGGTAGGCCGTGCTGAGCTCGCCGGCCCGGAACCGGGCGTCCGCCATCACCGCCCGGTGGAAGTCGACGTTGGTCGCGATGCCCAACACCCGCACCTCCCCGAGCGCGCGCTGCATCCGCGCGATCGCCCCTTCCCGCGTCGGCGCCCACACGATCAGCTTGGCGAGCATCGGATCGTAGTAGAGCGAGACTTCGAGGCCGGGGTAGAGCGCGCTGTCGACGCGCACGCCCGGTCCGCTCGGCTCGCGCACGGCCCGCACGCGCCCGATTGAGGGGAGGAAGCCGTTGCGCGGGTCCTCGGCCGAGAGGCGACACTCGATCGCGTGGCCCCGCAACGCGATGTCGGCCTGGCGCCAGGGCAGTGGCTCGCCGGCCGCCACCCGCATCTGCGCCTGGACCAGATCGATCCCCGTCACCAGCTCCGTGACCGGGTGCTCGACCTGGAGGCGGGTGTTCATCTCGAGGAAGTAGAATTCCCGCTCCGGCGTCAGCAGGAACTCGACCGTACCGGCGTTGACGTAGCCGACCGAGCGCGCCGCCGCGACCGCCGCCTCACCCATGCGCGCGCGCAGCTCGGGGTCGAGCGCGGCCGAGGGCGCCTCCTCGATCAGCTTCTGATGGCGCCGCTGGATCGAGCACTCGCGCTCGCCCAGGTGGATCACGTTGCCGTGCGCGTCGGCCAGCACCTGGATCTCGACGTGGCGGACCTCGGTGAGCAGCTTTTCGACGTAGAGGCCGCCGTGGCCGAAGGCGGCGCGCGCCTCGTTCGACGCCTGGCGCAGCGCCGCCTCCAGCTCGTCCGGCCGCCCGACCACGCGCATGCCCTTGCCGCCGCCGCCGGCCGCCGCCTTGAGCATCACCGGGTAGCCGATCCGCTCCGCAACCGCTGCCGCCTCCGCCAGATCGGCCACCTCCTCGGTCGTGCCCGGCACCGTCGGCACGCCGTGGGCGATAACGGCCTGCCGCGCCCGTACCTTGTCGCCCATCGCCTCGACCGCTCCGGGCGGCGGGCCGACGAAGATCAGCCCGGCGTCGAGGCAGGCCCGCGCGAACTCGGCGCGCTCGGCCAGGAATCCGTAGCCGGGGTGGACGGCATCGGCACCGCTCTGCCGGGCGATCTCGATCAGGCGGTCGATGCGCAGGTAGCTCTCGGTTGAGGGCGCCGGGCCCAGGCGGTACGCCTCGTCGGCCGCGCGCGCGTGGAGCGCGCCGGCATCGGCGTCCGAATAGACCGCCACGGCCGCGAGCCCCAGCTCGTGGCAGGCGCGGATGATCCTGAGCGCGATCTCCCCGCGATTCGCCACGAGCACCTTACGCACTGCCGTCCTCCGCCTCACAGGTTGGCCCGGCCCCCGCGCCGGACAGGCGCGCCGCCATCAGCCGATCCCCCGGATTATGGCAGAGCCGGCGCGGTCAGGCAGCACCGTGGCCGCATCTGTACGCTCTTCGGCCAGGTGGGACGCACCTGAGCGCGCGCGGCATCGAGCCCCGCGCCCCATCTGCGCAGCCCCACCCGCTCCGCGCGTACCCACAGCGGGCTGGCAAGCGACGATCCCAGCTCGGTGAAGGGGCTTCGCAATCTCAGGGTATTCACCGCCAGGTGGCAGCGCGGTGACCAGGCGAGGAACAGGCGCGCAACCTCCAGCAGTCGAGAGAGCGGCTAGGCCGAGCGGCGGGCACCGCGAAGGAGCGCCTGGATTTGCGGCAGCGCGCGGCGGGCGGCCACCTCGCCCAGCGCGACGCACTCGGCGTGGCGGTCGAACTCGTCGGAGCGGTAGTGGCCGACTTCGGGCCGCACGACGACCGTGTTGGGCAGGTGGGCGAGCTGGGCATGCGCGAGCGTGGCGACGCAAACCTCGGTGCTCTTAATCCAGACCTCGAGCGCCGCCAGGCGCCGGGCCAGCCCGAACGTCAGGAAGAACGGAGCGAGCCGCCGCGCCAGCGGCGTCGGCGAGCGCTTCGGGCGCACCAGTGGCCGGGTCGGATCGGCGCAGACGTTGACCGCGATCACGCAGTCGGCGCCCTGCGCCAGCGCGACGTCCGCCGGCACCGGATTGACGATGCCGCCGTCGACGAGGAGCGCGCCGTCGACCGCCACCGGGCTGAACACCCCGGGGATGGCGATCGTCGCCTGCACCGCGCGGTGGATGGGGCCGCGGTCGAGCACGACCGCGCGACCGGCGTGGATGTCGGTCGCCACGACCGCGCACCGCACGGGCAGGTCCTCGAGGTGGGCGTGGCCGGCGGCGCGCTCGATCGCGAGCGAGACCGGGCCCGAATCGACGATGGCGTGCCGGGTGCGGTCGGAGGCGAAGAGGCGGCCGGGATCGTGCTCGAGCGCGAGTCGGCAGAGGACGTCGGGGTCGCCGTGGGCCGCCCAGAGCACGCCAATGGCCCCACCCATGCTGGTGCCCACGACGAGGTCGATCGGGATGCCGGCCTCGCGCAGCACCTTCAGCACGCCCACGTGCGCCCAGCCGCGGGCACCCCCCCCGCCGAGCGCCACACCGACGACCGGGCGGGCCCGCGGCCCGCGCCGCCAGATGCGAAAGTGCGCGCGCTCCCCCGTCAACCGCTGCCAGAAACCGCCGCGCGGGCGCCGCTCGCCCGTCAGCTCGCCGTCACTCTGACTTCGCATGGTCCATACCTGCCAGCTCTCCGATAGCCCGCGGCTCCGCTGCGTAGAGTAATGCTAGTGACGCGGCCGCGCCTACGTCAAGGGTCTGCCACACGCCGGTCTACCCTGTTTCAGGTGAAGCGAATCCGGGCGCGGGGATACGTCGGGGGCGTCGAGCTGCTCAACGTGCCGCGCACGAGAGATGCCCGGACGCGCGGAGATAATGCACGGTGCGGAAAGAATGCAGACATTCCCAAAGAGTGCAGGCATTCCCAAGGGTCGGCTGACGGCCGTTGTCAATCTGAGCGTTTCTCCGCTCGGCCGGCTGATGGAGGTTGCGGAATTATCGGGGGGATGCGTTCGGCGGGCTGGAGCCGGCGCGAAGAGACGATCCCGCCGCGTCCGCCCGGCCGCCCGGGGGATCACCCCCGGGCTCACATTGCGAAGTCCCCTGCGGGGGCTCGGACGATCACGCGTGAGCCGGCTTCAGCCGGCTTCGCTGAATCAACGCGGGGGTGAACCCACGGGCGGCTCCGGAGCGGGGACGACCGCCCGTTGAGCCGGCCCCAGCCGACGGGCGAAAATGCCCGCACTGCTTCCGCAACCTCCATCACCCCCGGGGCGGCCGCGCGGGCCGAATCGGCGTCCGCATCGGCGGCGGGCCTTCACGGTTCCCCCCCGAACGGCCCGCCGGTTGGCATCTCCCGAATCGGCGGTGCCCCCACCGTCCCTGAAGCTGAGGGCGGACGGAGCGCGCGGCTGGTCCCGCCGCTCACCGCCCGCCACGCCCGCAACTGACCGTGCTCGCGCCGCGTCCGGGGCCGGTGCTAGCATGGCGGGTGGAGGACGGGAGAGGCAAGACACCATGTTCGTTGTAGGCACTGCGGGTCACGTCGACCACGGCAAGTCCACGCTCGTGCGCGCGCTCACGGGGATCGACCCCGACCGGCTCCAGGAGGAGAAGGAGCGCGGCATGACGATCGACCTCGGCTTCGCCTGGCTCAAGCTACCGAGCGGACGCGAGATCAGCATCGTCGACGTGCCGGGCCACGAGCGCTTCATCAAGAACATGCTCGCGGGGGTCGGCGGCATCGACATGGCGATGCTCGTCATCGCGGCCGACGAGAGCGTGATGCCGCAGACGCGCGAGCACCTGGCAATCCTCGACCTCTTGCGGGTGCGGGGCGGGGTGGTCGCGGTGACGAAGCAGGACCTCGTCGAGCCCGAGTGGCTCGAGCTGGTGCTGGGCGACATCGAGGAGGCGCTGCAGGGCACCGTGATGGCCGGAGCAGCCCTGGTGCCCGTTTCGGCCGTCACCGGCGCCGGCTTGCCGGAGCTCCTGCGCTCGCTCGACGAGCGGCTCGGCGCGACGACCCCGAAGCGCGACATCGGCAAGCCACGTCTACCCGTCGACCGTGTCTTCACCGTCGCCGGCTTTGGCACCGTCGTCACCGGTACCCTCATCGACGGGCGCTTTCAGGTCGGCCAGGAGGTCGAGCTGCTGCCGTCGGGCCGGCGCACGCGCATCCGCGGCATCCAGACGCACCGCGAGCGGCACGACACCGCCAACCCCGGCACCCGCGTCGCCCTCAACCTGGCCAACATCGCGGTCGAGGAGGTGCGCCGCGGAGACGTCGTGACGGTCCCGGGCGCCGTCACCGCCACGCGCTACCTCGACGTGCGGCTGACCGCGCTCCGCGACGCCCCGCCGCTGCCGCACAACGCCCACGTGAGCGTCCACACCGGCTCGGCCGAGGCGCTCGGCCGGGTGGCGCTGCTCGAATCGGATGTGCTGGAGCCGGGCGAGAGCACCTGGGCCCAGCTCAAGCTCGAGAGGTCGATCGCCGTCGCCAAGGGCGACCTCTTCATCATCCGCTCGCCCAACGCAACGCTCGGGGGCGGTGAGGTGGTCGACCCGCGTGCCCGGCGCCACCGTCGGCGCCAGGCGCAGGTGCTGACCGCGCTCGAGACGTTGCAGCGCGGCAGCCCGGAGGAGGT
>JBHOQZ010000268.1:0-1042 GCA_042408635.1 Chloroflexota bacterium | reverse complement strand
GGCGATCCCGGCGCCCAGGCCCCGGCTCGCGCCCGTCACCAGCGCGCGCTTGCCCTCCAGGCTGAACCGCTCGATCCCGCGTACCCGCGTCATGCGTTCCCTCCGTCCTTCCCCTCTCCTGATCCGAGCCGGCTGTCAGCGCGCCAGGCCGTGGTAGTCCGGGTTCGGGATCCAGCCACCGGCGTCGGCGAAGCGGTTGGTCATGTTGAACATCGAGGCGATCTCGACGATGTCCCAGACGTCCGCCTGGCTGAAGCCGAGGGCGCGCAGGCGCTCGATGTCGGCCGCGTCGCATTCCTCCGGCGTGCGCGTGATCTTGAGAGCGTAGTCGAGCATGGCCCGGGTGCGCTCGTCCAGGTCGGCGCGGCGGTAGTCAAGCAGGATGCGCTCGGCCAGCACCGGGTCGCCGAGCAACGCGCGCAACTGGTAGCCGTGGCTCGTCGTGCAGTAGAGGCAGCGGTTCTCGGCCGAGACGACGCAGGCGATCATCTCGCGCTCGGCGAAGCTCAGGCCGCCTGGACCGCGCATGAGGTGGTCGTAGTGGGCGCGCCAGAGCCGCAGCCGCTCCGGGCGCCAGGCGAAGACGCGGAAGATGTTGGGCACGAAGCCGAGCTGCCCGCGCGCCGCCTCGGCCATCTCCCGCACCGCCGGGTCCATCGCCTCCGGCTCGGTCACCGGGAACCAACTGATCGGTGCTTCGGCCGGCCCTGCCGCCTGCCGCTGCTCCTCGGTCGTCGCCATCTCTCTCCCCTGCCCTCCTCACTTGGCCACCCGGTCCCCGGCGTCCCCGGCGCCCGGCGCGACCGGGCGCCGGATGTCGCGGCCGGCAAGCCGTGGTGGCTATTATACGGGGTGCCCCGGGAGGTGATCGGCCGCGGCGCGGTGACGCTCACCGCCGGGGGCAGGACGTCGCGCAACTGAAGCGATAGGCGGGGGCAAGAGTGGACGCGGGGCGAGCAGGGGAACGAGTCGAGGCGCCGAGCGCGCTGGCGCGGCCCGGACTGGCGGGGCCGGCGCACGACCTGATGGCGGGGACGCGCCG
>JBHOQZ010000137.1:0-5355 GCA_042408635.1 Chloroflexota bacterium | reverse complement strand
GGGAGCCTGGGCTGAGCCGTCGGGTGTGTGCAAGCCGGGGGCTGGCATCGACAATGGGTGCACGACCGATACTTCGATCGCTGCACGGGCGGCGGCACCGGGTGGATCATCTCCGCCCTCGGTGCCGCCGCCTTCTTTGCTCACGCTCGTCTTGACGATCTCCATCAGCCAGTCGATGGCAAGGGCGGCAGCAGGTTTGCCATCGCCGGCCGGCGGCCGATGCGGGAAACAGGTGCGTTCGCGCGACGACGCGGGCACATGAGGTGGAGGGTAGAGGTGCGCGGCGTGGACGAGGGAGCCGAACCGCTCGACCGTGAGGCGCTCTGGACGCGCGCGCTCCAGGGGTTGAGCACGCCCCCCGAGACCTCGAGTGAGGTGCGGGCGCTCCTGCGTGGGCTTGGCATGCGCCCGTCGAAGGGGCTCGGCCAGAACTTCCTCCTCGACCGCCGCGCCCTCAACCGCATCGTGGACGCGGCGGGGCTCTCGCGCGACGACGAGGTGCTCGAGGTCGGGCCGGGGCTGGGCGCGCTGACGCGCGAACTGGCAGCCCGCGTCGGCCGGCTCGTCACCGTCGAGGTGGACCGGCGGCTGATCGAAGCGCTGCGGCGCTGGCTGGCGGGCGCCGAGCACGTCGAGCTGGTCGCGCAGGACGTGCTGACCTTCGATCCGTGCAGCCGGTTCCGGCCGCGCGCCTACAAGGTCGTCGCCAACTTGCCCTACTACATCACCTCGCCCACCATCCGCCACTTCCTCGAGAACCGCTGCCCACCGTCGCACCTGGTGATCATGGTGCAGCGCGAGGTCGCCGAGCGCATGGTCGCCCGGCCCAACGATATGAGCCTGCTCGCGGTCGGCGTGCAGTTCTACGCCGACCCGCGGATCGTCACGCTCGTGCCCGCGCAGTCGTTCTACCCGCCGCCCAAGGTCGATTCGGCCGTGGTGAGCATCGTCGTGCCCGAGCGGCCCAAGTTCGACGTGCCCGCCGACGCCTTCTTCACCGTGGCGCAGGCCGGCTTCGCCCAGCCGCGCAAGCAGCTCCACAACTCCCTCACCGCGCGCCTGGGCCTGCCCAGCGGCAAGGCGACGGCGCTCCTGCGCGCCGCCGGCATCGAGCCGTCGCGCCGCCCCCAGACACTCGGTCTGGAGGAATGGGTGCGCCTGACCGAGCGGTTCCTCGCCGATCCCGAGGCCGCCGCCCGCGTCGCACCACCACTGGCGGCCTCGCGGCGTGGCAGCCACCCGCCAACCGACGGATCAGAGAAAGCGGCCGAGGCATGAGCGCGCCGGCTGCCGGCATCCGGGCGATCGCCCGCGCCAAGGTCAACCTCTCGCTGGAGGTGCGCGGCCGGCGACCCGACGGCTACCACGACCTGACGACCATCCTCCAGACGATCGAGCTGCACGATACCCTGACCGCCTCGCCCGCCCCCGACGGCGTGCTCGACCTGACCATCGACGGCTTGCGTGTGCCGGGCCCGCCCGGCGACAACCTCGTCCGGCGCGCCGCCGAGGCGCTTCACCGCGCGACCGGTCGGCAGCACGGCGCGCGGCTGCGGCTGGAGAAGCGCATCCCGGTAGCGGCGGGGCTGGGCGGCGGCAGCGCCGACGCCGCGGCGGCCCTGCTGGCGCTCGACACGCTCTGGGACACCCGGCTGGGGGCAGACGCGCTCGCAGAGCTTGCTGCCGGGCTTGGGTCGGACGTGCCGTTCTGCCTGCTGGGCGGCGCCGCGCTCGCCGAGGGTCGCGGCGAGCGCCTGACCCCGCTCCCGACTCTGACAGACGCCTGGGTCGTGCTTATCCCGCTCGCGGCCGACCTGCCGGGCAAGACGCGGCGGCTCTACGCGGCGCTCACGCCCGACGATTGGAGCGACGGCGGGCGTACCTGGGCGCTGGCCGACGCGCTGCTGGCGGGCGACCGGATCCATCACCTCGGCCCCAACGCCTTCCAGACAGCTGCCCTGGCGACGCTGCCGGGCGTCGGGGACGCCCTGACCGCCATCGAGGCGGCGGCGCCACCCGGCGCGGCCGGCCTCTCGGGCAGCGGGCCGAGTGTGTTCGCGCTCCTCCACTCGGCCCGCGACGCCCGGCGTGTAGCTGCCGCCCTCGAGGTGGTCGGCTACAATGCAGTGGTGACGCGGCCCGCGGCGCGCGGCGTCGAGCTGGCCGCCGAGACTTCGGAGTCGGAGCGAGCGCGATGCGCAGAGTAGTCAGCACCGATCGGGCGCCGGCCGCCATCGGCCCCTATTCGCAGGCGACCGTGTACAAGGACCTCGTCTTCTGCTCGGGGCAGATCCCGCTCGACCCCGCCACGGGCCAGCTTGTGCAGGGGAGCGTGGCCGACGAGGTGCGGCAGGTGATGCGCAACCTCGACGCGGTGCTGCGCGCCGCCGGCAGCTCGCTCGACCGGGTGCTGCGCACGACGATCTACCTCACCGACCTGGGCGACTTCGCGACGGTCAACGAGGTCTACGCCGGGTTCTTCGGCGGAGAGCCTCCCGCCCGCTCGACCGTCCAGGTCGCAGCGCTGCCGCGCGGCGCCCGCGTCGAGATCGACGTCATCGCCGCCCTCGGCTGACGAACCAATTCGCGGTGGCGGAGCGAGCGTCCACCCCGGATCGGGGGCGTCGCACCCTCAACTCGCCAAGTCTATGCCCATTGCGGTGGAGACGGATGACCCGAGAGATCAGGCGGATCGACGTTTCTGACATGCCCGAGTTGCGCGCGCTGGCCCAGCGGGTGCGGGCCGCGCAAGAGGCGCACGTGCTGCGGGTGGCTGGGGAAGACCTGGCGATCGTCGCGCCACTTCCCCGGCGCCGCCTGCGGCGCCGCCGCGCGCGCTCGGAGCAGGATATTGCCGCGTTCCAGGCGTCAGCCGGCTCCTGGGCCGACGTCGATGCGGACGGCCTGATCGCGGACATCTACGCCACCCGCGACCGGACCAACCGTCCCCCGCCATGGCGTCCGCGTTCACCGGGCGCGCTTCCGATCGATTAGGCGACGCGGCGCTCAACCCGGTCGGCGGCACGTTCCGCGGCCTCGGTGGCGGCCTCGTCGGCCACCGCCTCGATCTCGCGCTCGCAGTCATCTTTCAGACGCTGCTCGACCTCTTTGAGCTCGCTTTCGTCGCGCTTCTCCAGGTCGAGGAATTCGGGCGTGTGCGCACCCTCGACGGCGCGCAGGAGCTCGTTCAGCGTGAGCTGGATCGCGCGCGTGTGGCGGTTCTGCGCGTTCTGGACGAGGAACACCATCAGGAACGTCACGATGGCGGTGATGGTGTTGATGTGGCTCTCCCACGCCTCGGAGAAGCCGAAGATCGGTCCCGAGATCGCCCAGAGGAGGATGACGCGCAGCGCCAACATCGACGCCCAGGGCGTGCCCGCCATCTCCGAGACCCAGGTGGTGATCTGAACGAAGAGATGCCGCATCGATGGTTCCAGCCTCGCTCTTCGAAGTCTTCCCGCCCGCGCCGCGTTGCGCGGGCGGAACTGCGCCCGACAGAGCGCAACTTGCATGCCACTGCCGTGCTGGCTGCCAGCCGGGCGGCCCCGCCGGCCGACCTCGGTGGCCGCAGCGCCGGGGAGGCACCAACACGGGTCGGAGTGCAACCGGCTCCAGTCCGGCCGGGCTGCCGCGGGGCCGAGGCCCGGGTGGCCTGTGGCGCGGCCGCCCGGCCGCCCGGCGGCCAGCGTGTGATACACTCGTGAAGAATGGCCCATGCGCCCGTGGGTCGAGGAGGAGCTGTGGAGTCGCTCGGGGTCGTGATCCTCGCGGCAGGCGAGGGCACACGCATGCGGTCGGGGCGGCACAAGGTGCTGCACGAGGTCGCCGGCCGCTCGATGATCGAGCGCGTGCTCGATGCCGCCGCGCCACTCCACGCCAGCCGAACGGTGGTCATCGTCGGGCACCTGGGCGACCAGGTGCGGGCCGCGCTCGGGGACCGTGTCACGTACGTCGACCAGTCCGAGCGCCGCGGCACCGGCCACGCCGTGCTCCAGACACGCCCGATCCTCGAGGGCTGCGTCGACGACGTGCTCGTCCTCTACGGCGACACGTGCCTGACGCGCCCGGAGACGGTCAAGCGCGTGGTCGACCTGCACCAGGAGACGGACGCCACGCTGACGCAGCTCACCGCGGTCCTCCCCGACGCCACCGGCTACGGCCGGATCGTGCGCGACGCGGCCGGCCGCATGGTCGCGATCGTCGAGGAGTCGATGGCCTCGCCCGAAGAGCGGCTGATCCGCGAGATGAACGCGGGTCCGTGCTGCATCGATGCCGCCTGGCTCTGGCGCGCGCTGGAGCGGCTCGAGCCGGCCCGCAACGGGGAGCTCTACCTCGTCGGGCTGGTGGCGCTGGCGGTCGCCGAGGGACGGCGGGTCGAAACGGTGCAGGGCGACGAGGTCGAGGCGATGGGGGTCAACGACCGCGTGCAGCTTGCAGCGGTGGAGGCGGCGGCCCGCGAGCGCATCCGCCGCCGCCACCTGTTGGCCGGGGTGACCATGATCGACCCGGCCACCTGCTACATCGACGAGGCGGTCGAGATCGAGCGCGACGTCACCCTGCTCCCCGGCACGTTCCTGCTCGGGCAGACGCGGGTGGGGGCCGGCTCCGTCATCGGACCGTATGCGCAGGTCGTCGACTCGACGATCGGCGAGCGGTGCCGCATCTGGTCGAGCGTGGTCGAGCACGCTACGCTGGAGGACGACGTCACCGTCGGCCCGATGTCGCACCTGCGGCCGGGGACGCACCTGCACCGGGGCGTGGGGATCGGCAACTTCGCCGAGGTGAAGAACAGCGTGCTCGGCCCCAACACGAAGATGGGTCACTTCAGCTATCTGGGTGACGCGCAGCTCGGCGCCGACGTCAACGTGGGCGCCGGGACGATCACCTGCAACTTCGACCCCGAGACCGGCCTGAAGAGCCGCACGGTGATCGGCGACCACGTCGGTCTCGGCTGCGATACCCTCTTGAACGCCCCGGTGACGCTGGGCGACCGCAGCGTCACCGGGTCCGGTGCGGTGGTGACGCGCGACCTGCCACCCGACAGCGTGGCCTACGGCGTGCCGGCCCGCGTCCAGCGGACGCGGCGCGCCCCCGGCGAGGCGACCACCGACGCACACCGGTGAAAGGGAGATGAGGCGGATTGGACCCCGCTAGTCCCGGCGTCACAGGCTGGGCGTTGCTGGCGCTCTTCGCCGTCCTGGCGGCGGCCGGCGCTTTCGCCGAGACGGCCCTGACCGGCATCAACCGTGCCCGTATCCAGCGCATGCTCGAAGAGGGCGTGCCGCGCGCCAAAGCGCTGACCGAGGCGCTCGACCGCCCCAACCAGTACGCCCTGACCATCCTCCTCCTCGCCAC
>JBHOQZ010000264.1:0-1033 GCA_042408635.1 Chloroflexota bacterium | reverse complement strand
GTGCGGCCCGCAAGAACGCCGGATCGGGGGCGTGGTGGTGCAGACGCAGCAGGGCCAGGGCAATGCCCGCCGCCCCGTGGGAGAACCCGGCCAGGCGTTTGCCATCCAGGGTTGGCCAGGCCAGGATCTCGCCCTCGGCCGCGCCCGCATGAGCAGTGAGGGCTGTGGCCGGCTGGGCGCTCTGAAGTAGGTGGCGGCCGCAGGCGACGGCCCGCTCGAGGGCGAGCTCATCGCCGGTCGACTCGTACAGCGCCAGCAGCCCGAGGCAGGCTCCGGCGCTGCCGCCGTAGACGTCGAACCGATCGTCCGCGGCGATGCGCGCGGGGGTGACGAGCTCGGCGGCGGCGTGCGCATCGGCGATCAGGGCCGGGTCGTCGAGCAGCCGGCCGCAGCGCGTCAGCGCGTAGACGATCGAGCCCAGCCCGCCACCCCCGCCCAGGCCCAGGGTGCGCGCGAAGCCGGCCGGGTGGGTACGCAGATGGTCGCGCAGCGGCACCAGCGCAGCCTGGGCCAGCTCCCGAACGTCGTCCGCGTCGTCCGTGACGCGCGCCAGCGCGGCGAGGAAGAGGGCGACCCCGGCCGCGCCGCTGAAGAGGTCGTAGCCGATCGCCTGGACCTGGCAGCCGGTGGTCTGGGCGAGGTTCTGGAAGGTGCCCCAGGCGGCGCTGCCATCACCGCCGCGGACCGCGCGCCGTCGCAGCTCCGCGGCGAGGCGGCACGCCTGCTCGATCGCGGCCGGCGGGGTCAGGGGAGCGGTGCCGCCAACCTCATCGGCCCAGCGGTCGGAGCTGGCGACCGGAGGGTGGCCGATCTCAATCGGCGGGGGAACCGGAGCCAGGCCGGGCCACTGGCCGCCCCGCGAGGCGAGGCTGGTGCGGATCAGGTAGACCTGTTCCTGCAGATCGGCGTCGCCGAGGGCGGCGAGCCGTTCTGCCAGGTCGGCGAGGGGCGTCGTCGCGAAGCAGCGTACGCTGATGCCGGTGCCGTCGAGCACAAGCCGGTCGCGGTCGGTGCGGACGTGGAAGCAGGGAAT
>JBHOQZ010000262.1:0-2110 GCA_042408635.1 Chloroflexota bacterium | reverse complement strand
TTCCGGTTCACGCAGGCCGGCTCCGAGGTGTCGGCGCTCCTGGGCCGCATGCCCTCGGCCGTGGGCTACCAGCCGACGCTGGCGACCGAGATGGGGCAGCTCCAGGAGCGCCGACACCTCGGAGCCGGCCTGCGTGAACCGGAAGATGTTGTCGATGAAGAGCAGGAGGTCGCGCCCCTCCTCGTCGCGGAAGTACTCCGCCATCGTCACGCCCGTCAGGCCCACGCGCAGGCGGGCGCCGGGCGGCTCGTTCATCTGGCCGAAGACGAGCACCGTCTTGTCGATGACGCCCGACTCCTGCATCTCGTGCCAGAGGTCGTTGCCCTCGCGCGAGCGCTCGCCCACGCCGCAGAACACGGAGTAGCCGCCGTGCTCCGACGCCACGTTGCGGATCAGCTCCTGGATGATCACCGTCTTGCCGACGCCCGCGCCGCCGAAGACGCCGACCTTACCGCCCTTCATGAACGGGGCGACCAGGTCGATCACCTTCAGACCCGTCTCGAACACCTGCGCCTCGGTCGACTGATCCTCGAACGGCGGCGCCGGCCGGTGGATCGAGTAGTACTTGTCCGAGACAACCGGGCCGCGGTTGTCGATCGGCTGGCCGAGCACGTCGAACAGGCGCCCGAGTGCCGGCGCGCCCACCGGCACCGAAATCGGCGCGCCGGTGTCGACCGCCGCCATGCCGCGCTGGAGGCCATCGGTCGAGGACATCGCCACGCAGCGCACGACGTTGTTGCCCAGATGCTGCTCGACCTCGACGATCAGCCGGGTGCCGTGGTTGTCGATCTCGAGGGCGTTGTAGATCTCGGGCAGGTGGTCGCTGCCGAACTCGACGTCCACCACCGGGCCCATCACCTGCGCCACGCGCCCCGGTACCCGCTTCGACGCGTCGGCGCGCTCGGGGGTATTGATTGCCATGCCTATTGCTTCTCCCTCAACCCGACGCCGTACCCACCCGGGTCACGGCGCCCGGTCCCGTCCCGTTCGTCACGTCGACCCGTCAGCCGGATAGCGCAGCCGCGCCCGCCGAGATCTCGGCGACCTCGCGCGTGATGCCGGCCTGGCGGGCCTTGTTGTAGGTCAGCGTCAGATCCTTGACCAGGTCGTTCGCGTTGTCGGTGGCGTTGCGCATCGCCACCATGCGCGCCGACTGCTCGCTCGCGATCGACTCGAGCACCGTCTGATAGATCTGCACCTCGACGTAGCGCGGCAGGATCTCCGCCAGCACCTCCGGCGCCGAGGGCTCGTAGATCCACTCCGTCTCGTCAGTGTCCTCGCCCGGCTCGATCGGCAGCAGCCGGCGGATTTCCGGCTTCTGCGCGAGCGTGTTGACGAACCGGGTGAAGGCAAGGTGGACCTCGTCGACCTCGCCGCGCGTGTAGGCGTCGACCACCAGGCGGGCGATCGGCAGCACCTCGCCGATGCCGGGCTGGTCGCTGACGATGAAGTCGGCCACCAGGTTGCGGCCGTAGCGCACCAGCCAGTCGCGCCCCTTCTTGCCCACCGCCACGCTCTGCACCGGCCGCGGCTGGCCCAGCATGAACGAGGCAGTCACCCGCAGGAGGTTGGCGATCATTGCGCCGCACAGCCCGCGGTTGGGCGTGACGACGATGACGCCCACGTTCTGGATCGGGCGCTTCTCGAGCAGCGGGTGGAGCACCTCACCGCCACCCTGCGCCGCCAGGTCGTTGATCACGTCGCGCAGCAGGTCCGAGTAGGGGCGCGAGGCGAGCACGCGCTGCTGGGCGCGCCGCATCCGCGACGCCGCCACCATCTCCATCGCCTTGGTGACCTGCGCCATGTTCTTGACGCTGCGGATACGCCGCCGAATTTCCCGTGCGCTTGCCATCCTTTTCCTCGTCGGCCACACGACCGGGCCGGGCGGCGGGCGCGTTCGCCCGCGCGCGCCCCAGTCCGGCCGCCGCCAGCCTGCTAGGCGAACGTCTGCTTGAACGCGGTGATGGCGCTGCGCAGCGCCTGCTGCAGCTCGTCGCTCAACCGCCGCTCGCGCGTGATCTCCTCGCCGATCTGCGGGTAGTTCGCCTCCATGAAGCGGTGGAACTGCGTCTCGAAGTCGCGCACCCGGTCGACCGGCACGTCGTCGAGG
>JBHOQZ010000261.1:0-2588 GCA_042408635.1 Chloroflexota bacterium | reverse complement strand
GCTCGACGCCGCCGGGATCGGCTGGGGCGCTCCCCCGACAGACCTCCAGGTGACGCTGGCCGACGGCCGCCGGGTGGTCTACCGGCCGACGCTGGCGCTCCAGGCGGTCGAGCGGGGCGGCCGGCCGGTGATCGTGCACGTCTTCGAGCCGGCCTCGCCCTGGGGCGTTGTCCGGCGACTGGTCGCCTTTCGGCGCGACTGGGGCGGGCGGTATCACCTCCTCGTGGTCGCGCCGGATGCGCGGGCCGATGAGCTGCCGCCCGAGAGCTTCGACACGCTCGTGCGCGAGTCGGAGCTGGGTCGGCTCGCCGAGTATCTGGGACAGGGGTAGCGCCGGGACGGCGATCGCGCCGGGTCGCGGTCGCGCTGTCCGGCTGGGGGCCCACCCGGGCGGGAATGGGAAGGGTAGGGAAGCGATGAAGGAAGCGGTTATCGTGGCGGGAGCGCGCACCGCCGTCGGGCGGGCGCCGCGCGGCGCGCTGCGCACGACGCGCCCCGACGACATGGGCGCGGCGATGGTCAAAGACCTGCTCCGGCGCGCCGCGGGGCTCGAACCGCGGCTGATCGAGGACGTGATCATCGGCTGCGCCATCCCCGAGGCGGAGCAGGGCATGAACATGGGTCGGATCATCGTCCAGCGCGCCGGGCTCCCCTTCGACGTGCCCGGCCAGACGGTCAACCGCTTCTGCTCGTCGGGCCTCCAGACGATCGCGCTGGCCGCGCAGCAGATCATGGCCGGCATGGGCGAGTGCATCATCGCGGGCGGTGCCGAGTCGATGAGCCTGGTGCCGATGACCGGCCACCACTTCGCCCCCAACCCCTACCTGGTCGACCACCGGCCCGAGATCTACTCCGGCATGGGGCTCACCGCCGAGAACGTCGCGCGTGAGTGGCACGTCTCGCGCGAGGACCAAGACGCCTTCGCGCTGCGCAGCCACCAGCGCGCGCTGGCGGCGATCGAGGCCGGCCGCTTCGACGCCGAGATCGTGCCCCTCGAGGTCGAGAGCATCACCCTCCAGGACGGCCGCCCGGTTCGGCGGACCAGCGTCTTCAAGCGCGACGGGGGGCCGCGCGCCGACACCTCGCTCGAGGCGCTGGCGCGGCTGCGCCCGGTCTTCCACGCGCGGCAAGGTCACAGCCGGCAATTCGAGCCAGACGAGCGACGGGGCGGCCGCGGTGCTGGTGATGGAGCGCTCGCGCGCCGAGGCGCTCGGGCTGCGGCCGCGCCTGCGCTTTGTCAGCTTCGCGGTGGGCGGCGTGCGGCCGGAGGTGATGGGCGTCGGGCCGATCGTGGCGGTGCCCAAGGCGCTCAAGCTCGCCGGCTTGGGCCTGGCGGACATCGACCTGATCGAGCTCAACGAGGCGTTCGCGGCGCAGTCGCTGGCGGTGATTCGCGAGCTGGGCTTTGCCCCGAGCGCGTCAGCGTCAACTGCGGCGCGATTGCGCTCGGCCACCCGCTCGGCTGCTCCGGCGCCAAGCTCACCGTCCAGCTCATGCACGAGCTCGAGCGGCGCGGCGGCCGCTACGGCCTGGTGACGATGTGCGTCGGCGGCGGCATCGGCGCCGCCGGCATCTTCGAGCGCATGGGCTGATTCGGCCCGCGCCGAACCAAGGGAAAGGCGGGGTCACCGATCACGTATCTGCAGGTCGCAACGACAAGCGATCAGGCGATAACTACTTGCGGCTGGTGCCCGAGAGATGGTAGATCGCCTGCGCGACCAGCACGAACTTGTTGGTGGCGAGGTCGCCGATCGTCTTGATATTGAGCGCCTTCAGGAGCGCCTCGGCGTCCCCTTTCGAAAGGCCCTGCAGCGCGTCGACCGGCGCGTTCACCAGCTCGGTGAACTCCATCTTCTCGTACGCCTTGTCCAGAAAGCGCGCGATGTCGGCCATTTTCTTTCTCCTCTTCTCATCGCGAAGTGGTAGCAGTGACTCGGGTGCTGAGACGCCGCCCCGGGGGCGGTGGGCGATGCTCAGTCGTTGCGGCCGCTAAAGAAGCTTAGCAGCCGCAGCAGGGCGAGGAACAGATTGAGCAGGTCGAGATAGATGCCCACCGCCAGCATGATCGCGTCGCCCTCGGTGGCGCCGCGCGCGTTGGCGACCCGGTTCAGGTCGTAGACCAGGAAGCCGGTGAACAGCACCGCCGAGACGGCCGCGATCCCCACGTACAGCAGCGGCTGGTGCAGGAAGATGCCCACCAGCGAGGCGACGACGACCGCGATCAGCCCGATGAAGAGGATCGAGCCGAGCCCGCTCAGGTCGCGCTTCGTGGTCGCGCCGTAGAAGCCGGCCACCAGCGCGATCGCGGCGGTGGCACCGGCGGCGTTCAGCACGATCGAGCCCAGCCCCGCCGCGAAGTAGGTCTCCAGCAACGTGCCCAGCAGGAGCCCCTCGAAGGTGGCGAAGGCGTAGAGCAGGATCAGGTTCAGCGGGGAGCGCTCCCGGAGGAAGATGAGCGCGATCAGCGTGCCCAGCGAGCCGACCAGCGCCACCAGCCAGCCGGTCGGACCGAGCGACGGGGAGACCGCCGCCCCCGCCGCCGTGAACAGGAAGGCGAACCCGAGCAGGCCCAGCACCTTCCCCATGAG
>JBHOQZ010000256.1:0-2427 GCA_042408635.1 Chloroflexota bacterium | reverse complement strand
GAACGCCTACGCGGTGCGCCACGCTATGCGCGTCGAGCCTAACGACCGGCTGCTGCTGTTCCTGCCACTGTTCCACTGCTTCGGTCAGAACTTCATCCTCAACACGGTGATCAACAGTGGCGCGGCGGTGGTGCTCCACCGTAGGTTCGTCCCGGACGAGATCGTCGCCTCGATCGAGGCGAACGGGGTGACCATGTTCTTCGGGGTGCCCACCGTGTTCATCGGGCTGCTGAACGGCGGCGTGGCGCCGGAAGCGATGGTGAGCGTGCGCTACTACTTCTCGGCCGCCGCCACAATGCCGGTCGAGGTGGCGGAGCGCTGGCGCGCCACGTTCGGCGCGCCGATCCATGAGGGGTACGGGCTGACCGAGACCTCCCCCTTCGCCTGCTACAACCACGAGTGGTCGTACCGACCCGGCTCGGTGGGCACACCGATCGAGAACGTGGAGGTCCGGGTGGTCGATCCCGAGGATCGGCCGCTGCCGACCGGCACTTGGGGTGAGATCGTAATCCGCGGCCCCAACGTCATGCTCGGCTACTGGAACCGGCCGGAGGAGACCGCAGGGGCCAAACGCGGCGGCTGGTTCCACACCGGCGACGTCGGCCACCTCGACGACGACGGCTACCTCTTCCTGGTCGACCGGGTCAAGGACATGATCAACGTCGGTGGCTTCAAGGTCTGGCCGCGCGAGGTGGAGGAGGTGCTCTACCGCCACCCGGCGGTGAAGGAGTGCGCCGTGGTCGGGATCTCCGACCCGGTCAAAGGCGAGGTGGCGCGGGCGTTCGTCGTGCTTGGGCCGGAGGCGGACCGGGTCGACGCGGCCGAACTTGCAGCCTACTGTCGGGAGCACCTGGCGACGTACAAGGTGCCGAGCGCGTTCGAGTTCGTCGCCGAGCTTCCGAAAAGTGCCACCGGCAAGATCCTCAAGCGTGTGCTGCGCGAGCGCGCGGGAGCGAGGTAGCGATTTGGACGGGCAGACTGGACCGGCGGACCCCACGTTCCACTCCGTCGACGGCGCGCTCCACTGCGACGGCGTGCCGCTGGCCGCGATGGCGGCCGAGCACGGCACCCCGCTCTACGTCTACAGCGCCGAGCGGCTCGCCGCTAACTATGCGCGGATCGAGCGTGCCGTCGGCGACCTGCCGCACCTCATCTGCTACGCCGTCAAGGCGAACGGCAACCTGGCGGTCGGGCGCGTCTTCGCGGCACGCGGGGCTGGCGCCGACATCGTCTCCGGCGGGGAGCTCCACCGCGCGCGTCTGATGGGCATCCCGCCGGAGCGGATCGTCTTCTCGGGCGTGGGCAAGCGCGACGACGAGATCGAGGCCGGCCTGCGCGCGGGCATCCGGGCCTTCAACGTCGAGTCGGCGGGTGAGCTGCGGCGGCTGGCCGAGCTCGCCCGCCGACTCGATCGCATCGCCCCGATCGCGGTGCGCGTCAACCCCGACGTCGACGCGGGCACCCACCCCTACATCAGCACCGGCATGCGCGACCACAAGTTCGGCGTGCCGTTCGACGAGGCGCGCCGCCTCTACCGCGAGGCTGCGGCCGACCGATGGCTGCGCCCGGTCGGCGTGCAGATGCACATCGGTTCGCAGATCGTCGATCCCGCACCGATCGCCGAGGCGGGCCGGTCGCTGATCGCCTTCGCCGACGAGCTGGGCGCGGGCGGCATCGGGATCGAGGACGTCGACCTCGGCGGCGGGCTGGGTGTCCGCTACCGCGACGAGCAGCCGGGCGGTCCCGAGCCGCTCCTGGCGGTGGTGCGGCCGCTCCTCGCAGGCAAGCCGTACCGGCTGCTGCTCGAGCCGGGGCGGTTCCTGACCGCCGAGGCGGGTGCGCTGCTCACCCGCGTGCTCTACGTCAAAGATGGCGTCGACAAGCGCTTCGTGATCGTGGACGCGGGGATGACCGAGCTCATCCGCCCCGCGCTCTACCGCGCCTACCACGCCATCGTGCCCGTGTCCGAGTCGCGCGAGTCCGTGCGACGTGTGGTGGACGTCGTCGGCCCGGTCTGCGAATCGTCGGACTTCCTGGCGCTCGGCCGGGAGCTGCCGGAAGTGCGGCCGGGCGACCTGCTGGCCGTGCTGACTGCGGGCGCCTATGGCTTCAGCATGGCCTCGAACTACAACGCACGCCCCCGCCCGGCCGAGGTGCTGGTAGAGAACGGCTCAGCACGCCTGGTCCGCCGCCGCGAACGGATCGAGGATTTGGTCGCGCCCGAGCTGGATCTCTGAGGTCTGCGTTCCACTGCGAGAAGTTGTATCCTTCGCCCAACAGCTTGATGTGCAGGCCGATCGTGTATTCGTTGCTGTTCTTCAGCGTCAATCTGATCTCGATGTCCTGGGTCGCGCTTTCGCGTGCGGGCTCCTGGTCACTCCCACCTGTTCCTCATCCGGTCGGAGACGGGTCGGCGGGGGTCGGAAC
>JBHOQZ010000251.1:0-9707 GCA_042408635.1 Chloroflexota bacterium | reverse complement strand
GAAGACGATGAGCGCCACCAGCAGCCCCAGCGCGAGGAACGGCGCCACGATGGCAAGCACGGTCAGCGCCGCCGAGAGCGCGTCCTCGAAGGTGCTCGCCACCGGCGCCCCTACCCCCGCGGTGGTCACGTTCACCACCGGCCGCGCCCCCGCCTTGACGGCGTGGAAGGCGCCGGCCGCCGCCGCGCCCAGCACGATCCCAAGCACCGGGTTCATGTCGGCCACCACGTTGCCGTTCGAGAGGAAGAGCACTGCCCCGGCCGCCGGCCGCGCGAAGGTGCCGATCACGTCATTGAGGTGGTCGAGCCCCGGCACCTTGTCGACCAGCGTCTCGTAGACGACGAGCACGGCCAGCACCAGCACGCCGAGGTCGCTCGCCAGCGCGTCGAACGGCGGTTGCAGCGCGATCCAGCCGAAGCGGGCGAAGAGCGCCACGATCAGCATCGGCAGCCAGGCGTTCAACCCCGAGGCCGAGGCCACGCCAAACGCTGAGAGCACCTGCGCGAACTGCGCCGCCGTCATCCGCCCTCCCTCACCGCTCCCACCGTGCCTACCGGCGATTCGACGCTCCAGCGGCCTTGCAAGTTGCGCTCAATGGCAGACGAGCATCGCCTCGCAGCCTCAGCCGGCCCGTCGCCCGGGGCTGATGGAGATTGCTGCATGATGCGTCCCCGGTCGGCCGGCTGAAGCCGGGGCGCAGGGTGCGACGGGACCGGCTGAAGCCGGGACGCAGCGAGTTGGTGGATCCGCGCGGGGTTTGATCGCCGCCCGGCCGCCCGGGCAGCCCTACGGCGCGCCGGCCGCGATCGCCCAGAGGTAGACCGCGTTCTGCAGCGGGCCCAGGAACAGGAACAGCGTCACCAGCACGCACAGCCCGAGCGCGGCCGCCATCAGCGGCGAGCGCGGCGAGGCGATGGCGAGCTTCGGCTCGCGCATGTACATCTGCACGATCACGCCGAGGTAGAAGTAGGCCGAGACCGCGCTGTTGAGCACGCCCACCACCGCCAGCCAGGTCAGCCCGTTCTCGATCGCGCTGCTGAACAGGTAATACTTGCCGAGGAAGCCCGCGGTCGGCGGCACACCCGTCAGGCCCAGCATCAGCACCGCCAGGCCGAAGGCGGCGGCCGGCGCGGTCGCGGCCAGCCCGGCGAAGTCGTCGTAGGTCTCGCCGCCGCCGTGGTTCTGGTACCAGGCGATCAGCCCGAACGCGCCCAGGTTCAGGAAGACATAGGTGAACAGGTAGAAGACGATGCTGCCGACGGGGAGGTTGTTCAGCTCGACCGGCACGCCCGCGCGCGGCGGCAGCCAGGCCGCCAAACCCACCAGCAGGTAGCCGGTGTGGGCGATGCTCGAGTAGGCAAGCATCCGCTTCACGCTGCGCTGGGCGAGCGCCGTCACGTTGCCCAGCGTCATCGTCAGCACCGCCAGCACCGCCAGCACCAGCCGCCAGTCGGCCGCGTGGGTCGGGAACGCCTCGACCAGCACCCGCACGAACGCCGCCAGCGCCGCCACCTTCGGCACCGTCGACATGAACGCCGTCACCGGCGTCGGCGCACCCTGGTAGGCGTCGGGCGTCCACATGTGGAACGGCACGACCGCCGCCTTGAAGCCGAGCCCGGCGATCAGGAAGAGGAGCGCCACCGTCACGAGCGACCCCGTCGCGAGCGGGGCATCTAATCCACCCGCTGGTGCTCGGGTCGCAGGCCCGAGTGGCGCCGTGCGCAGCGCGTCGGCGATAGCGAACAGGTTGGTCGAGCCGGTCACGCCGTACGTCCACGCCATGCCGTAGAGGAGGATCGCGCTCGCGAACGCGCCCAGCAGGAAGTACTTCAGCGACGCCTCGTTCGAGGCGCGGTCGCGCTTGGCGAAGCCGGTCAGCACGTAGACCGGGATCGAGATCAGCTCGATGCCAAGGAAGATCACCATCAGGTCGGTCGCGCCGGCCACGACGAGCCCGCCCACCATCGAGCAAGCGAGCAGGATATGGTACTCCGCCCGCGCCAGGCGCCGCAGCGCCAGGTAGGGCGTCGAGAGCGCGACCGCGATCAGCGCCGCGATCAGCGTGATCGCCGTGATCGCCAAGTTGAAGGCGTCGAGCCGGAAGCTGCGCGAGAACTCGTCGGCCGGCGCGGCGTAAACCCAGCCGAGCGCGAGCGTCGCCAGCAGCGCCAGGCCGTAGCCCGCCAGCGACACCGGCACGAAAACCTCCTCGCGCTCCTTTGGGATGAACCAGGCCATGACCACCAGCAGCGCCAGCAGCCCCGATACCAGGAGCAGCGGCAGGATCACGACCAGGTTCGGGTACGGCGGGATCGGGATCTGACCCATCAACGCACCATCCCACCGCCGCCGAAGGGGCGCAGCAGCGCGTCGACGGCCGGGTTGAGGATGTCGAAGATCGGCAGCGTGTAGACGCCGACCACGACCGTCAGCACGATCAGCGGCACCACCGTCGCGAGCTCGATCCCGGTCAGGTCGTAGAGGCGCGGATCGCCGCTGCCCGTCTCGGTCCCGTGGTGGGCGTAGGCCACGCCGCCGTGGCCAGCCACGACCGGGTTCGACGTGCGCGCCACCAGACCGCCCTCCGCCGGCGTCGAACCCGCCGCCGCGGCAGCGTGGCCCGCTTTGGCTGCGTGGGCGTCGGGTGCCGCGCCGCCCAGCATGACCGGCACGACCCGCAGCGTGCCGTCGCGCAGGAGCGAGGTCGCCACGCGCGAGCCGAGCGGGCGGCTGTTGGTGTAGGCCGCCACCTCGTCGACCGTGTCGACCCGGCGGTCGTCGAGCGCGAGGATGATGTCGCCGTCGGTCGGGATGTTGTAGGGGTTGGCGTCGCCGCTGCCCTGGCCGGCGCGGATGCCCGCCAGCGCCGCCGGCCGGTCGGGCACGACCTCGGTCACGAGCAGCCCGTGGTCGACCGGCAGACCCAGCGCGCGCGCCGAGGCATCGTAGAGCCGCTGGCCGACCACGCCGAACAGGTCGACCTGCGCCACTCGCTGGTACATCCAGAGCATGTACCAGGCCGAGAAGATGATGACGAGCGAGACGACCGCCGCCAGGAGCGGCGCTACCCGGAAGGCGCCCAGCAGCACCAGGAACTCGCCCACGAAGCCGGAGAGCCCCGGCAGCGCCAGCGAGGCGAGCGTGAACACCATCAGCACCGTGCCCCAGCGCGGCACCCGCGTCGCCATGCCGCCCATGTCGGCGATCGCGCGTGTGTGGATGCGGTCGTACATCATCCCGACGCAGAGGAAGAGGCCGGGGCTGTTGAGACCGTGCGCCAGCATCTGCACGATCGCGCCCTGCACCGCCTGCTCGTTGAACAGGAAGATGCCCAGCACCACGAACCCCATGTGGCTCACGCTCGAATAGGCGACCAGCATCTTGAGGTCGGTTTGCACCAGCGTCACGAGCGCCCCGTAGAGGATCGCCACCACCGCCAGCGCGATCGCGGCCGGCGCGAAGGCGCGCGCGGCGTCCGGCGCGAGCGGCAGGCAGAACCGCAAGAGGCCGTAGCCGCCCATCTTGAGCAGCACCCCGGCCAGGATCACGCTGCCGGCGGTCGGCGCATCGACGTGGGCATCGGGCAGCCAGGTGTGGAACGGCCAGAGCGGTACCTTGACCACGAATGCCAGGAACAGCGCGATGAAGATCCAGCCCTGGAAGGCGAGGTCGTAGCGCGCGGCCGCGAGCTGGAGGACGTCGAGCGTGTAGACGCCGGTCTGCTCGCCGTGCTGGTAGTAGAGCGCGATGATCGCCACCAGCATCAGCAGGCTCGCCACGAACGTGTAGAGGAAGAACTTGAGCGCCGAGTAGATCCGTCGCCCGTGTCCCCACACCCCGATCAAGAGCGCCATCGGGATCAGGACAGCTCCCAGAAGACGTAGAACAGGAAGAAGTCGAGCGCCACGAAGACGCCCAGCATCCCCGTCTCGAGGATCAGGAAAGCGGCGTAGTACTCCTTCAGCCGTGTCCCGATCGGCGCCCAGGAGGCGAGCAGCGCGATCAGCGTGAGGAGCCCGGTCAGCGTCACGAACAGCACGCTCAGGCCGTCGACGCCGACGAAGTACTGGCTGTTGAGCTGCGGGATCCAGGGCGCGCGCTCGACGAACTGGAGCCCGCCAGCCCGGTTGAAGCCAACCAGCACCGCCGCCGTCAGCAGGAACACCACCGCCGCCACGCCGACGCCGATGACGCGCGCCAGCCGCGCCGGCGCCAGCGCCACCGCGACCGCGCCGACCAGCGGCAGGAAGAGGGCCAGGCTCAGCATCCTCTCACCAATCCGGGTTCCCTCCGGTCCCAGGCTCGATCTCCGCCCCGGCGCGTGCGCCGGGGCCCGAGCCGCGTCGTCATCGCAGGAGTAGGTAGGCCGCGATCATGCCGACGGCGCCCAGCGCCATCGCCAGCGCGTAGTTACCCGTGAAGCCGGTCTGGAGCCCGCGCAGCGCGCCGCCCCAGCCGCGCAGCGTCTCCCCGACGCCGTTCACCGCGCCGTCGATGACACCGGCGTCGAACGCCCAGAGCCCGCGCGCGAAGGCGCGCAGCGGCCGGGTGAACACCGTGTCGTAGAGCTCGTCGAAGTAGAACTTGTTGTAGGAGAGCAGGTAGAGGGGGCGCAGCCGCCGGCCCCAGGCGACCGGGTCGGCCCAGGCGAGCCGCCAGCAGTAGGCCGCGAAGGCGAACAGGAGGCCTAGGCCGGCCGCCACCGACGAGGCGAGCATCAAGAGCAGCGTCTGCGCCGGGTCGGGCTCGGCACCGTGGTGGACCGGGAAGAGCGGCCCGAGCCAGGCGTCGATCAGCCCGTGCTCGGGCGGGAAGCCGACCAGCGCGCCCACGATCAACGCGCCGCCAGCCAGCACCATCAGCGGCCCGGTCATCGTCAGCGGGCTCTCGTGCGGCGTATGCTGGGCTGTGTCGAAGCGCGGCTGGCCGTGGAAGGTCAGCAGCAGCATGCGGGCGGTGTAGAGCGCGGTCAGCATCGCGGCGAAGACGCCGACCGCCCAGACAGGGTAGGCGCCCGAAGCAAAGGCGCCGGTCAGGATCGCATCCTTGCTCCAGAAGCCGGCGAACGGCACGATGCCGCTGAGCGCCAGGCCGCCGAACCAGAGCGTGGTGCGCGTCACCGGCAGCCAGCGCCCCAGCCCACCCATCACCTGCATGTTCGTCTCGTCGCGCATCGCGTGCATCACGCTGCCCGCGCCCAGGAAGAGCAGTGCCTTGAAGAAGGCGTGGGTGAAGAGGTGGAAGATCGCGGCCACCGGCGCCCCCACCCCCAGGGCGAAGAACATGTAGCCGAGCTGGCTCACCGTCGACCAGGCCATCACGCGCTTGATGTCGTTCTGCGTCACGCCGATGATCGCGGCCACCAGCGCCGTCAGCGTACCGATCGTCGCCACGAAGGCGAGCGCCGCCGGCGCCTCGACGTAGAGCGGGTAGCAGCGCGCCACCAGGTAGACGCCCGCCGTCACCATCGTGGCGGCGTGGATCAGCGCCGAGACCGGGGTCGGGCCCTCCATCGCGTCGGGCAACCAGGTGTGGAGCGGCACCTGCGCCGACTTGCCCATCGCCCCCACGAACAGGAGCAGGCAGATCAGGGTCAGCACGCCCGGGGCGACGTTGCCGGCCGCCCGGAACACCGCGTCGTAGTTCAGCGTGCCGAACACCGTCCAGACCGCCATCACGCCCAGCCCGAAGCCGAAGTCGCCGACGCGGTTGACGACGAACGCCTTCTTGGCAGCAGCGGCCGCGGTCTGGCGCTGGTACCAGAACCCGACCAGCAGATACGAGCAGAGGCCCACCGCCTCCCAGAAGACGTAGAGCTGGAGGAAGTTGTCGGCCAGCACCAGCATCAGCATCGAGAAGGTGAAGAGCGGCAGGTAGCTGAAGAAGCGGTAGTAGCCGGGGTCGCGCTCGACGTGCCCGCCGTGCTCGTGCGCCATGTAGCCGACCGAGTAGATGTGCACGAGCAGGCTGATCATCGTCACCACGACCAGCATCACCGACGTCAGGTTGTCCACGGTGTAACCGATCGCCACGGTGAACGCGCCGGCCTGGATCCAGGTGTTGAGCGTGCCGTTCGACACGATCCCGGTGCTCAGGTGGGCGTAGGCGGTCCAGAGCGCGAGCAGCCACGAGGCCGCCAGGCAGGCGATGGCGATCAGGTGGTTGAGGCTGCTGCGCCGCCCAATGACGTCGCGCCCGAGCAGGAAGTCGAGCAGGAACGCCAGCAGCGGCAGGCCGGGGATCAGCCAGATGAGCGGTGCGGTCGGCATGCGCCTCCCTCTCCCCCTACCCCTTGAGGATGTCGATGTCGGCCACGTCGGTGGTGTCCTTGTGGCGCGCCAGGGCGAGGATGATCGCCAGGCCCACCGCCGCCTCGGCCGCCGCGACCGCGATGATCATGATCACGAACACCTGCCCGGTCATCAGGTTGAGGGCGCGGTCGAAGGCGACGAGCGTGACGTTCACCGCGTTGAGCATCAGCTCGACCGACATGAAGATGAGCAGGACGTGGCGCCGCGTGAGCACGCCCACCAGCCCGATCGCAAACAGGCAGGCGGCGAACCCCAGGTAGTATTCGAGCGGCACGAAGAGCTGGCTCCCCGCCGGCACGCGCCTCACCCTCCCCTGTCGGTGTTAGATCTCTTCCCGCGCCAGGTAGATCGCGCCGATCGCCGCCGCCAGGAGCACGACCGAGGCGATCTCGAACGGCAGCAGCCAGGTTGTGTAGAGCGTGCCGCCCAGCGCCTGGACGTTGCCGCCCAGCGCCTCGATCCGGGCCGGGCTGTACTCGCCCGGCCGGCCCGTGAGCGTGAAGTTGGCGAGCACGAGGAACAGCTCGGCCAGCAGCATCGCGCCCGCGATCCAGCCGGCGGCGCGCTGGAGCGGGTGGCGCACCACCACCTCGCGCCGCTCGTTCACGTTGAGCAGCATGACTACGAACAGGAAGAGCACGAGGATGGCACCCGCGTAGACGAGCACCTGGATGATCGCCACGAACTCGGCGCCGAGCGTGACGAAGATCGCGGCCACGTTCGCGAACGTGAGGAGCATCCAGAGCACGGCGTGGACGAGGTTGTTCGCCGTGATCATCATCAGCCCGCCAACCAACGCCAGGCTCGCCAGCACCCAGAAGATGAGCGCTTCCAAGCTAGATCCTCGTGCCCACGGTCTCGGTGTCGGCGTAGACGCGCGTGTCGTCGTAGATGTAGCGGCCGAGCTCCATGAGCTGCTCCTTGTCGTAGATCAGCTCACCCCGGAAGTCGGTCGAGAGCTCGAAGCGGTGCGACATCACAATCGCGCGCTCGGGGCACGCCTGCTCGCACAGCCCGCAGAACAGGCAGCGCATGGCGTTGAGCGTGAAGGTGACCGGCCGCCGCCCCTTCTCGTGGTCGGGCTCGCTCGTCATGTGGAGCACTTCGTTCGGGCAGATCTGGGCGCAGAGGCCGCAGGCGACGCACTTCTCGCGCCCGGTATCGGGGTCGACCACGAGCACCGGCAGCCCCCGGAAGCGCGGCGGCAGCAGCCGCCGCTCCTCCGGGTACTGGATCGTCACCGGCTTCTGGAGCATCTCGCGGAAGGTCACACCGAAGCCCTTCACGCGGTCGAGTAGCGTCGTCATCGCCCGTCCGTCCTTCCCGTCACCCCGTGCGCGATTGGCGCGGCGGGGCTAGCTCCGTGTGAGCACCAGGATTGTACCCGTGATGAGAATGTTGACCAGCGCCAGCGGCAGCAGCACCTTCCAGCACAGGCTCATGAGCTGGTCGTAGCGCAGCCGCGGCAGCGTCGCCCGCAGCCAGTAGTAGACGAAGATGAAGAGCGCCATCTTGGCGACGAACCACCAGACGCCGTCCGGCAGCCCGAACACCCCGGCGTAGCCGCCGAGGAAGAGCGTGGTCGCCAGCGCCGAGACGACGAGCATGTTGATGTACTCGGCCAGGAAGAACATGGCGAAGCGGAAGCCGCTGTACTCGACGTGGAACCCCGCCACCAGCTCCGTCTCGGCCTCGGGCAGATCGAACGGCGCCCGGTTCGTCTCGGCGATCGCTGAGATCAGGTAGATGGCGAAGCCGAGCGGCTGGACGAAGATGAACCAGCCCGGCAGGAAGCCGAGCCAGGGGTGCGCGCGCTGCGCGTCGACGATCTGGTTGAGGTCGAGCGAGCGCGCCAGCATCAGCACGCCCATCAGCCCCAGCCCGAGCGACACCTCGTAGCTGATCACCTGGCTCGACGAGCGCAGGCCGCCCAGCAGCGCGTACTTGTTGTTCGAGGACCAGCCGGCCATGACCACGCCGTACACCCCGAGCGAGCCGAGCGCGAGGATGTAGAGCACGCCGACGTTGAGCTGCGTGATCTGGAGCGGGATCGTCACCCCGAGCACGGTGATCGGGTCGCCGAACGGGATCACCGCCCAGGCGAGCAGCGCTGGCACGAAGATGATGAGCGGCGCCAGGTAGAAGACCGCGCGGTCCGCCGCCGCCGGCACGATCGTCTCCTTCGAGATCAGCTTGAGCGCGTCGGCCAGCGGCTGGAGCAGCCCAAACGGCCCGGCGCGGTTCGGGCCGTACCGGCTCTGCATGCGCGCGAGCACCTTGCGCTCGAAGTAGGTCAGGTACGCCATCGCGGTCATCACCGCGAACATCACCAGCACGATCTTGACCGCGGTCAGCACCACCTGCAGCCAGGGCTCCAGCCCGACCTGGAGGGGGGGCGCCGAGGCAGCCCTTGAGAGCGCGTGGGCGATGCCAGCGTCGACCGCTGCTGCACTCATCGCGCGCCACCACCAGCCGCGACCGCCACCGGGACGGCCTTGAGCGCGGGCGTCCTCGTCTCGGGGTCGCGCGTGGCCGGGTCGAACAGCGCGGCCACCGGCAGCTCGGGGTAGTGCGGCGGGATCCAGACGAGCTCGGCGGGCAGGTTCTGCACGATGTGCGCCGGGCCGGCGAGCCGGCCGTGGCGCGAGGCGACCGTCACCCGGTCCCCCTCGCCCACGCCCAGCCGCTCCGCCACGGCCGGCGCGAGGCCAACGAACCCGTCCAGGTCGAGCGACTCGAGCGTGCCGCAGTGGCCGGTCTCGACGCCCAGGCCGGCGTGATAGAGCGTGCCCGCGACCACGAGCGTGAGCGGGAAGTCGGCGTCGGGCGCGAGCGGCGGAGCCGTCTGCTCGACCGGGCGCAGGCGCAGCCGCGAGCGACCGGTTCCGGCTCCACCCGCTCCGGCCGAACCGTTGGCGCCGGGAGCGGAGACACCGGCCGAGCCGTTCGGGCTGCCCGCGGAGGTCGGCATCGGGCCGGTCGAGGCGGTCGCCGGTGGGCTCGTGGGGACCGCCGCCGTGCCGGTCGCCGGTGCCGCCGCGCTCCCGCCGTTCGGGGAGGCCGGGGCGAGCGCGGGGGAGAGGACGGACGGGTTCTCGGCGCGCCAGAACTGGCCCGCCCGCTCGATCACGAGCGGCGTGCGGTCGCCGTAGACGAGGCCCGGCTTGGGCGTCAGCCGCACGATTGTCCGGGCGAGCTGATCGAGGCGCACGTCCGCGTAGATCGGCGTCACCCGCGCGATCTCCTCCAGCACGTCGGCCGGGCTCAGGTAGCGCATCTCGTAGCCCAGGCGCGTCGACACCGCCGCGATCTGCTCCCACTCCGGCCGCGCCCCGCGCGCGATCGCGCCGGGCACCGCCGGCTGGTCGGGCGGCGGCGCGGCCGGGTGCAGCGCCT
>JBHOQZ010000245.1:0-3185 GCA_042408635.1 Chloroflexota bacterium | reverse complement strand
GGGCAGCCGGCGCCGGTCTTCGACCGCGTCACCTTCTACCCGCTGCCGGCGCTGCTCGGCCTCGCCACGCTGGGGCTGATGCGGCAGCCGCTTTTCGACGGCGTGGTCGTCCCGCCGCTGGTGGCGCGCGGGCTCATCTGGCTGCTCGGCGTGGGTCTCATCTCCTACACCTTCACGGCCGAGCGCGACAGCTCCCTGCAGCGGCCGCCGCCGACGAGCGCGGCGCGGTTCGTGCTGCTCACCCTCGTCGTCGTGGCGGCGTTCGTGCTGTTCGGCAACCTCTACGGCACGAAGCAGGAGCTGCTGGCCGGGATCGGCGTCGGGTTAGTGGCCGGGGTGTTGGCGCTCGAGCTCTACCGCACCGAGCCGACCGAAACGGCGCGGACGTGGCAACTGGCCGCGGTCACGGGGCTCGTGATGGCCCAGTGCGGCTGGGCGCTCGCCTACCTCAGCTTCGACGCGGTGCGCGGGGGCGCGGTCCTGATTCTGATCTACTACGTGCTGACTGGGCTGGCGCAGTACGCCGATGCACGGGCGCTGACGCGCCGAGTCGCCCTCGAGTACGCCGGGATCGGCTTGGTCGGGCTGGTGTTCGTCCTGGCGAACTCCGGTGCCTGAGGCGGCCCGCCGCGGCCTCGGTCGATCGGCGCTGGCCTTCCCGAAGATGGTGAGGGGTGGGGTGTGACGGAGGAGCCGCGCAACGGGGCGGGCCGGCGGGCGGACCCCGAGTACGACCTGCTGCTGCTGCTGGACCGGCTCGAGGAGCTGCGCGAGGACATGCAGGAGCTGGGGATCACCTCGCTCCAGCAGCTCGAGGCGCGGATTCGCGAGCTGCACGAGCAGTTGCCGGACAGTTGAGCCTCGGCGCGGGCCGCCCTTGCGGCCGGCGGTTGGGGCACGTACAATCTGCGGGCGGCGCGCAAGGGAGCGGGCCGCCGATTGGAGTACGCACAACATGACATACGGGGCAGTTCAGGAGCCGAGCAAGGCGAAGCGCCTGCGGGTCGAGACCGCGGTCAAGCTGGCGGGCGAGAACCGCTGGGAAGAGGCGGTCACCGTCAACCAGGCGATCCTCGACCAGTTCGGCGAGGACGTGAGCGCCTACAACCGACTCGGCAAGGCGCAGCTCGAGCTCGGCCGCTACGCCGAGGCGCGCCGCGCCTACAGCCGCGCCCTCGAGCTCGATCCCCAGAACGCCATCGCCCGCAAAAACCTCGACCGGCTGGCCAACGTCGACGTGGACGAGGAGGCGCCGCACGCGCGCGGTGGCACGGCCGCCAGCCTGTTCGTCGAAGAGACCGGCAAGACGGCGGTGGTGCAGCTCCTGCGCCCGGCGCCGGCGGACGTGCTGGGCCGGCTCACGGCGGGCGACAAGGTTGAGCTGCGGCCAGAGGGCGGAGCGCTCATGGTGGTCGACGCCGACGGGGAGTACTTGGGCCAGATCGAGCCGAAGCTCGCGCTGCGCCTGATCAACCTGATGAACGGCGGCAACCGCTACGAGGCCGCCATCATCGCCATCGAGGGCAACCACGTCCGCGTGATGATCCGCGAGACCTATCAGCACCCGAGCCAGTTCGGCAAGGTTTCGTTCCTGGCGCGCGAAGCGGAATCCGGGTTCCGCAGCTACATCAAGGGCAGCGTCCTTCACATCGAGTACGAGGACGAGGACGAGACCTACGACGAGGGCGATTACGGCAGCGTCGTCGACAGCGACAGCGACGAGGCGCTCGACGACACCGAGCCGGTCGACGACGACGACCGGTCCGGCGGGTAACCGCGGCGCCTCAACTCTCGGGGGAAAGGAGGGGGCGGCCATGGGTGACAAGAGCCCGAAGGCGACGCAGAAGAAGGCCAGCCAGAAGGCGTCTGGCGGCGCCAAGAAGGGCGCCGACCAGGCGGGCAAGAAGAAGTAGCACTGTGCTCTGCCGCGTCCTCGTCTTCCCGCCGCGCCCGCGCCCGACCGCACCCGGGCGGCCGCGGGCGCGGCGTTTTCGCCAACCAGTGCGCTCGACCGCCTGCCTCGAAGCTGTCGAGACCGCGGACTTGTTCTATAATAAACAGGAGAGTGTCACGTGTGCTGCCGCCGGGCCCCGCGAAAACGTTGGGGTGGTGGACGGAAGTGTCTGGGGTGACCGTGATGGACGAGCGCCCGGCCTACAGCATCGGCGTCGTGTCGCAGCGCACGGGTGTCCCGGCGGACACGATCCGCGCCTGGGAACGCCGCTACCACGTCGCTGTGCCGCAGCGCACCCCCGGCCGGCACCGCCTCTACTCCGAGCGCGACATCCAGGTGCTGCGTTGGCTGCGCGAGCGCGTCAACGAGGGCATGCCGATCAGCAATGCGGTCGCGCTGCTCGCCAACGGCGGCCTCGAGCACACGCCGCCCGCCGCGGCCTCGCCCAACCCGACCGCGGCGCTCGCTGACGCCCTGCGCGCCGCGCTCCTCGAGTTCCGCCCCGACCGCGCCGAGGCGATCCTCTCCGAGTCGTTCGCGCTCCACAGCGTCGAGCGCACTTGCCTCGACGTCATCCAGCCGACCCTCTACGCCATTGGGGACGGCTGGCACGCCGGCACCGTCTCGGTCGCCCAGGAGCACTTCGCCTCGCACGTCATTGGCGCGAAGCTGGCGCAGCTCGCGTCGATCCACACCGTCCGCGCGAGCGGTCCCGCCATCCTCACGGCCTGCGCGCCGGGCGAGTTGCACGAGCTGGGCATCGCAATGCTCGCGCTCTTCCTGGCCTGGCGCGGCTACCGGGTCATCAACCTCGGCGCCGACGTCCCGCGCGAGGCCGCCCTCGATGCGGTCGAGGCGCTCCGCCCGCGCCTTCTCTGCCTCTCGGCCAGCAGCGTTGCCTCGGCGCGGCGAGCGAAGGATGTGGCGGAGGCGGTGCAGCGCACGGCCGAGCCGCCGATCGTGGCGCTCGGGGGCGCCGCGATCGAGGCGCACCCCGAGCTGCGCGCCGGGCTGCCGGGTGTCTACCTCGGCCCGGACGCGGGACGGGCCGCCGAGGCAGCCGTGTCGCTGCTCGCCGCCGCGTCCCCGCCCGTAACCCACTCCATGGCCTCCTAACGGCGCGTGGACAGCCCCGGCGCTCCGCGCGTAGTCGTGATCGGTGCCGGCGTGGGCGGCGTCACCACGGCCGCCCTGCTCGCCCGCGCCGGCCTCGACGTCACCGTGCTCGAGG
>JBHOQZ010000242.1:0-2937 GCA_042408635.1 Chloroflexota bacterium | reverse complement strand
CGGCGCTGGCCGTGGTGCTGACGCTGCGGGCGGTCGAGGGGCTCTCGGTCGACGAGATCGCCGAGGTGCTCGGCCTGTCGCGCCAGGCGGTCTGGACGCGGCTGTCGCGCGCCCGTGCCGAGTTCGCCCGGCACTGGGAGGCCGCGAGCGGGGACCGGGGAGGAAACGCATGAGCGCGGGCGCGGGGTGCGGCCGCGCGGTCGAGCTGCTGGCGCGCTACCTGGACGACGCGCTCGAGCCGCGCGAGCGGACGCGCCTCCTGCACCATCTCCAGGCGTGCCCGGCCTGCGCGGCGCGCCTGGCACGCTACCGGCAGCACGACCTCGCACTCCGGCGGCTGCCGTCGCCGGCCTGGCAGCCGGGTCGGGTCGACTGGTCGCGGCGCACACGCTCGCGCCGGCGCGCCGCCGAAGCCTCAACCCTGATCGGACTCATGCTGCTGGCGGCGCTCGGCTTCGCCATCGCCCACACGGCTCCGCTGCCAGCCTCCATCACCATCTCGCCGAACGCGCTCCCGTTGCTTCCGGGTGTCGTCGCGACGGTTGCGACAACCGCGACCGGGAGCGCGCTCAACCCGGCCGCCGACGCGGATGATTTCGCGGCCGACCCGGGGCGAGTGGGAGGGATCGCGGGAGGCGCCTCCCCGGAAGCCCGGCCCGTCGACGCGCGGCCGGCCGGGGAAACCGAGTCCGGCCTGCCTGCCCCGGCGGCCGGGGCGGGCGGCGCAGCGGCGGTCGGGTCTATGCCATCGCTCGAGCGGGTTCGGCTCGATCCAGCCGTGCGCGCGATCACGCCGCGCCATTTGCCGGCGGGCGCCAGCCTCGACCACGTCGGCCTAGCGTGGACGGGGATCGAGCTGCGCTACCGGTTGCCGGGCGGCGCGGCGGTGCGCGTCTCGCGCCACCTCACGGGCCCCGCCGTTGCGGCGCAGACCGTGGCCGGCGGGCCAGCGATCACAGTCAGTGCCGGGGCCGGATCGACAGGCGTTACGGGCAGCCGCCCGGGCGGCGCCATGCCGACACCAGCCGGCCGGACGGAATGGGTGCGGTTGCCGAACGGAGCCTGGCGGCTCAGCGGGGCGCCGCACCCGGGTAAGGAGCCGGCGGCGCTGGCGCTGACGCTCGAGCGTCAGGGCGTTCTCTACCAGGTCGAGGGGCCACTGCCGCTCGACGAGCTACGGCGGATTGCCGCCTCGATCGATGTCCAGGAAGGAGGATCTGCCGATGACCGCAGACCCTGATCCCGCGCGACCGACTCAGCCGGCCGACAAGGCGTCCATGCCGCCCTGGCGGGCTCCCCTCGGCGGACTCGTGCGCCGGCTCGCGGCGGGTGTGGCGGTGCTGGTGCTGGGCGCGGGTGCCGGGTGGCTCGCCCGCTCCGGCGGGATCGGTCTGGCCGGTAGCGCGGAGCTGGCCGGTGTGGCGCCTCCGGTCGGCCCGGGCGGTGCCGTCGTGGCGGTCGCCCAACCGACGCAGCCGGCGCTGACCGCCACGCCGTCGCCCGTGCCGACCGCCACGCCGTCGGCCACGGCCAGCCCGTCGCCCACGTCCCGCGGATCGCCGACCGCCAGCCCTGCTCCGGCGGTCCGCACGCCCGGTTCCGGTCGCGCCGGGCCGGCCATCAGCCCGGTGCCGACTGCGAAGGGCCGCGCCTGGCTCGGGCTCACGGTGGACGACGGGCCGAACGGCGTGACGGTGCGCGGGGTGATCCCGGGTGGACCGGGTGAACGGGCCGGGCTGCGCCAGGGCGACGTGATCACGGCGGTGGACGGGCAGCCGGTGCGCAGCGTGGCGGACGTGCGCCGCCAGCTCCGCGACCGGCAGGCGGGCGACACCCTCACTCTGACGGTGAACCGCGGGGGCACGAGCCTGGATGTGGACGTGGTGGTGCAGCCGGTCGGCCCGGCCCCGCTGCTGCCGGCGGTGCCCGTGCCGAAGCAGCCGAAGGTCGAGCGCGACGTCGAGCGCCTCTTCGGCGTGCCCGGCATCGACGCGCTCCAGGGGGTGCCGGACGACCAGCGGTTCGACCATCTCCTGGGGGTGCAGTACACGGTCCTCGACGCGCAGGGTCGGCGCGTGACCTATCAGACCGTGCCTGGCCGGGTGACGGCGGTCGCGGCGGGCAGTCTCACGATCCAGCCGAACGACCCGACACAGCACGGCAGCTTCACCGTCACCGCGGGTACGCGCCTGCTAGGCGGGCGCGGGCTGCACTCGGTCGATCAGCTCACGCCCGGCGACCGGGTCATCGTGGTGACGGAGGGATCGGCAGGCACGGCGCTCGCGGTGTTCGTCCCGCGGACGACCCTGCCGGCAGGTCCGGCGCCCGCGCGGCCCGTCCCCAGTCCCGCAGCCGTGCGCCCCGTCCCCAGTCCCACGCCCACGCGCTGATCCCGGTAGCACATCGTCGTTGGCTCCTTCATCTCGCGTTGGACTGGTGCCGTGGGTTGGCGGACCTGGCCCAGGTCTCACGTCGGTGTCGCGCGGCGCTCGCGCCGCCGGGCCGATCGCCCCACGTCGACCAGCGTACGGCGCGCCGCTCGGCCAGGCAGTTCCCCGCGGGCCAGATACGGTGTGCTCGGGACCGGTGGCAACCTCGGTTGCCACCGGTCCCGCCGGCCGCCGGGGACCAACCCGCCCCCTCGCGGTGCACCAAGGCGGAAAGGAGGCGCGTCGGGCGGGCCCGGGACGAGCGGGGACCAGACACCGGGGCGGTCCCGGCTGGGAACCGCCCCGGTGTCTGGTTGATCGCTCTGGCCGACGTGTTCGTGCGGGGAGATTGTCGAGGTAGGCGGGATCAGTCGGCGAGGCACTGCCCGACGACCACCCCGTCGACCACCGCCTGCTGGCACAGCCCGTTCTCCGTCAGCCCCTGCTGCGCCACCGCCGAGCCACCCGGCCCGCTCGCCACACCCTGCTGCCCGATCGCCGTGCCGCC
>JBHOQZ010000235.1:0-1352 GCA_042408635.1 Chloroflexota bacterium | reverse complement strand
CGCCGCCGCACGATCCGCCGGTCGGCCTCGAGCTGCGTCTCGCCCGCGCCGGCCCGCGCGCCGATGCCGCCGACTTGGCGCTCGAGGTGCGTCCACTGGCCGGCCAGGCGCGGCAGCAGGTACTCGTACTGCGCGAGCTGGACCTGCAGGTCGCCCTCGCGGGTGCGCGCCCGCTGGGCGAAGATCTCGAGGATCAGGGCCGTCCGGTCATGGACCGGCACGTTCAGCACGCGCTCGAGCGCGCGCCCCTGCGAGGGCGTCAGCTCGTCGTCGAAGATGACCGCCTGCACACCGAGTTCGTCCTTCAGTCGGCGGATCTCCTCCAGCTTGCCCGTGCCGACGTAGTGCGCGGGGTTGGGGTGCGGCAGCCGCTGCGTTACCGCGCCCACGACCTCGAACCCGCCGGTCTCGGCGAGCAGCCCCAGCTCGTTGATCGACTCCTCAATCGAGAAGACGTCGCCCCGGCCCGGCACGTCCACGCCGACCAGCAGTGCCCGCTCGCGTCTGGGCGCGGTGCTGTGCGGTGGGCGCTCGCGCGGCGCCTGCAGGACCGGCGGCGACTCCACCCGCGCGCGCCCGCGCCCCGCGGCGCTCCCGTTGCCGCTCCCGTTGCCGCACCCGTTGCCGTTTCGACGCTGCTTGCGCTCTCCCAAGTTGCTCCTTCGTATCTCTCGGCCTCAGACTGACCACCTGCCCGGGCGCCGCCCGGCCCGGGACCACGAACTGCCCGTTATTCTCTCGCGGCGGCACCGCCGGCGCCAGTGGGCGGTGTGACATCTGCCTCCTGCCCTGTGCAGATGGCGTGCCCGGTTAGGAATGCGCGGCACAGCCGCAGGGCATCGGGGAAGGGGTCGGCCGCCTCGACGTCGAACCAGTGGATGCGCGGGTCGTCCAGGCGGAACCAGGTGTACTGCTGGCGCGCGTAGCGGTGGGTGGCGTGCTCCAGGTCGGCGATCGCCTCGGCAAGCGTGCGCCGCCCCTCGAGGTAGGCGACGATCTGTCGGTAGCCGATGCCCGTCATCGCCGGGGCGCTCGGGGCGTGGTCGGCCGCCAGTAGCCGGCGCACCTCCTCGACCAGCCCGGCCGCGATCTGCTCGTCCACCCGCCGGTCGATGCGCGCGTAAAGCGCCGGGCGCGGCGCTGTCAGGCCGAGCCGCAGCACCCGGTAGCGCGGCTCGAGGGACCAGGTGTCCGTGCCTGCCCGCGATCGCTCGATGGCCCGGATCACGCGCCTGACGTTGCGCGGGTCGATCCGGGCCGCCAGATCGGGCGCCAACCGCGCCAGCTCGGCGTGCAGCGCCGCGCCGCCCTCCCGCTCCGCCCGGGCCTCCAGGTCGCGGCGCAGCTCGAGG
>JBHOQZ010000234.1:0-1650 GCA_042408635.1 Chloroflexota bacterium | reverse complement strand
CCTCGAGGAGGTGCTGCAGCGCGAGGTGCACCGCGCGGCGCGGGCAGGCCGACCGCTGACCGTGATTCTGGCCCGGCTGGAGGTCAGCCCGGCCAGGGCAGCTGCCGACGAGGCGGTGCGGGAGGCCGCCCGCCGCCTCGTCGCCCTGACGCTGCGCGAGGTTGCGCGCGAGGACGATGTCGTCGGCCACTACAGCGCCGACGCCGTTCTGATCGGGCTGTGCGATGCCGATGCCTCGGCGGCGGCGAGGGTGGCTCGGCTCGTGCTGCACCAGCTCGCGCACCAGCCACCGCCGTCGGAGGCGCGGGTCCGGCTCGCCTTCGGCTGGGCGGTCGCCCCGGCCGAGGGAGTCGCGGTGGCAGACCTGGTGGCGGCGGCCCAGCGTCACCTGGCCGCTCCGTCGTCGGGCCGGCGGCTGCTGCTGGGCGAGGCGCTGATCGCGCCCGACGCCGGTTCGAGCGGCTGATCTGCCCGCCCCGGACAAGCACCAAAGCCGGCCTGTTGCCGGGCCGGCTCCGGTCGTGGTCGGCGTGTGCCGTGGCTGAGCGCGAGCTCGAAGCGGTCGCCCGGGTGGCCTAGCGGCCGCCGCGCGCCTGCTCGTAGCGCCGCCCGACCTCGTCCCAGTTGACGACGTTCCACCAGGCGGCGAGGTAGTCGGGGCGCCGGTTCTGGTACTTGAGGTAGTAGGCGTGCTCCCAGACGTCGTTGCCCAGGATCGGGAAGCGGCCCTCCATGAGCGGGCTGTCCTGGTTCGGGGTGCTCTCGATCTGGAGCTTGCCGCTGGCGTCCATGCTCAGCCAGACCCAGCCGCTGCCGAAGCGAGCAGCGCCAGCGGCGTTGAACTGCTGCTTGAACTGGTCGAAGCCGCCGAAGGTGCTGTTGATCGCCTGGGCGAGCGCGCCGGTCGGCTCCTTCGACCCACCCGGCCGCATGATCTCCCAGAACATGGTGTGGTTGGCGTGGCCGCCGCCGTTGTTGCGGACTGCGGTGCGGATGGTCTCGGGCACCTGGCCGAGATTGCTGATAAGCTGCTCGACCGGCTGGTTCGCGAGGTCCGGCTGGTCCTTCAGCGCGTTGTTGAGGTTGGTGACGTAGGTCGCGTGGTGCCGGTCGTGGTGGATCTGCATCGTCAGGGCGTCGATGTAAGGCTCCAGCGCGTCGTAAGGGTACGGCAGGGGCGGCAATTCGTACGCCATCGTGCTCTTCTCCTCCATCGTCTCACGCCTCGCCCCGCGCGAACGCGACAGGGTGCGGCCACCCTGGGCGGGTCACCCCCGCCCGGCGCCACAACCGCGGGGAGCCGCCGCCGTTGGGTGGTCCCGCGCGGCTGAGGTCCTGTGCCTCATCTTAGTTTTCACGCGTAACAACTCGCTGTCAAGCGAAATGTGGGGCCCGATCGGGTGGCGTGATCGGCCCGCTACGACGGCAGAGGCGCCTGGACGCGGTAGCGCAGGAAGAGCTCGCTATCGTGCCAGTAGAGCGACAGCAGCTCGAGGGTGGCCCAGGTGCCGACCGGGAAACCGGCGCCGGCGAACAGGGTGAGGTCGGCCGGTCCTCCGACGACCTTTGGCGCGAGCGTCCAGAAGAGCTCGTCCACCAGCCCGGCCCGCAGCAGCGAGAAGTTGAGGCCCGGGCCGCCCTCGAGCATCA
>JBHOQZ010000134.1:0-21118 GCA_042408635.1 Chloroflexota bacterium | reverse complement strand
GCGCAGCCCGTCGTACACCTGGCGGTAGAGCGGGGTGGCCCGGCTCGGGTCGAGCGGGATCGGCATCGAGGGGACGGTCGAGGTGCGCTTCGGCATCGCATACCCCTGATTGGCCCGGCAATGCGGGCAAAAATGGCTCTTGTCGCAGGGCCATTCTACGCCAATCATACGCTTGATCACGAGCCAGGAGGCAGCCACCCATGGTGCGCGCTGCACGCTACCTCGATCGCCCCCTCGACCACGTGCGCCGACGGGACCGGGCGCTGACCGAACCGGAGTGGCAGGACCGCTTCCTCGCCACGGCGCCGCTCGGCCACCTCGCCCTCTGCTGGGAGGGCCAGCCGCTCATCCACAGCAACATCTTCTGGTACGATGCCGGCCGCATCTACTTCCACACCGCCGCCGTCGGCAAACTGCGCGCGGTGCTCGAACACGGCGAGGGTGGGCTGCCGGCCTGCTTCACGGTCACCGAGTACGGCCGCATCCTGCCGGCCGGCACGCCGCTCGACTTCAGCACCGAGTACGCCAGCGTCATCGCCTACGGCCCGCTGCGGCTGGTCACCGACCCGGCCGAGAAGCGCCACGGGCTCGAAGGACTGATGGAGAAGTACGCGCCGCATCTGGTACCCGGCGTCGACTACACGCCCATGCCCGAGGGCGACGTCGCCCAGACCAGCGTCTACCGCCTCGACGTCGAGACCCGCGTCGGCAAGCACAACGTCAAGCCGCTCGACTACCCGGCCTATCCCTACCCGTGCCCCTCGTTCATCGAGGCCGAGCGGGCGGCCGGGCGCCACACCCTGAAGCCGAAGGAGCTCGCCTGAGCGACGCGATGGCAAGCACGAACGGCCCGGCCGTCGGGCCGCGCCGGCCGGCAGGCGGGCCATGAGCGACGCGCCGACGTTCCAGATCGACCCGGCCGCTCTGCGCCGTCTGGTGGCCGACCTCGTGGCCATCGACTCGGTGCCGCCGGGGGAGGCCCGGCTCGCGGCCTACGTGGCGGAGCACCTGCGCGGGCTGGGCGTCGAGCCGGAGTGGCACGCGGTCGAGCCCGGCCGGCCCAACGTCTACGCCCGCGCCGAGTTCGGCTCGGACGGGCCGTTCCTCGTCTTCTCCGGCCACTCGGACACGGTCGGCGCCGCCGCCGGCTGGGAGACGCCGCCTTTCACGCTGACCGAGCAGGGCGGCCGCCTCTACGGGCTCGGCGTCTACAACATGAAGAGCGGCATCGCCTGCATGCTCGCCGCCTTCGGCGCGCTCGTGGCGCACGGCGGCCGACTGGGCCTGCGCGGACGGCTCGGCTTCGCCCTGACCGTCGACCAGGAGGGCGGCAGCGCCGGCGCCCGCGCGCTGCTGGCGACCCCGTTCGGCCGCTGCGACGCCATGCTGCACGGGGAGCACTTCTACGGCGATTCGCCCGAGACCTACCTACCAAGCGCGGGGCTGGGCAAGGTGCTCTACCGCCTGGTGGTGCGCGGCCGGGCGGCGCACGGCTTCCGGCCGCACCTGGGGATCAACGCCGTCGACGACGCCGCCCGCATCGTCACGGCGCTGGACCGCCTGCCGCTGCGCAACCACCCGGATTTCGGCCGCGGGACGGTCTGCACCCTCAAGATCGACGGCGGGTACCGGCAGTACGAGGTCGTGGTGCCCGAGCGGTGCGAGGTCATCGTCAACCGGCTGCTCGTGCCGGGCGAGACGCGCGAACAGGTGCTGGCGGACATGCGCGGGCTGGTCGACGGGCTCGGCCTGCGCTCGACCGTCGAGATCGAGCTGACGCCGCCCGCCTTCGAGCCGTACGCGCTCGACCCGGCGACGCCCCTCATGCCAGCGTTCGTCGCTGCCTACCGCGCCGTCCTGGGCAGCGAGCCCTATTTCGCCCCCCACCGCGGCATCACCGACGCCAACGTCTACGTGGCCGCGGGCGGCATCCCGACGATCTGCCTGGGGCCGAAGGGGGGCCGCCACCACAGCCCCGGCGAATACGTCGAGGCGGCCACCCTCGAGCCCGTGGCCCGCATCTACATCGAGACGGCGCGGCGCTACCTGGCCCACGTCAAGCCTCACCCTGCTTGAGCCAGGGGAAGGCTGCGCTGCCGCGATGGTTTACGAGGCGCCGCGATAGCCTGCCCGGATGCCGGGAAGATCCCCGCTAGACGACGCCTGAGGTGTCGACGGGCCGCCGGCCCGGCTCGGCCCAGACCCCGGCCACGTTGAGGTCGAGGCGTCCGGCCTCGGCCAGCGCCCGCTGGGCGGCCGCCAGCAGCTCCCGCGCCTCCACAGCGTCGGCCGGGTAGCAGGCGAGCCCGATCCGGCCGCTCATCTCGACCGTCGGGCGCAGGTAGGCGCCATCGAGGACGAACGGGTCGGCCAGCGCCGCCAGCAGCTTGGCCGCCACCATGGAGGCGCCCTCCGGTCCCATCTCGGGCAGGACGACCGCGAAGTCGTCGTCGCCGATCCGCGCCAGCGTGGCGCCGCCCGAGCGCACCGCGCCGCGTAGGCGCCCCGCAACCTGCCTGAGCAGCACGTCACCGTAGTGGGGGCCGTAGGTCTCGTTGACCTCGCGGAACCGCAGCAGGTCGAGCACCAGTAGCGACAGCGGCTTCCCCCGCCGGCGCGCCTGCGCGATCGCTTCCTCCAACCGCTCGAACAGGAGCCGCCGCGTGGGCAGGCCAGTCAGCAGGTCGTAGAGCGCGACGCGGCGCAGGCGCTCCTCCGCCCGCCGCCGCTCGGTGATGTCGCGCAGCAGGACCAGCCAGCTGTTCGCGCCCTCGGCGTTCCCGGCAACCTCGCCGCCTGGGAGCGCGGGACCGCGGGGGCCCGCGCGGTTCCCCGACCGCTCGGCGCCGGTCCCGATCGGCGCCACCCGAAGCTCGAGGTAGCGCTCACCGTCCTCGGTGGCGACGACGAGCTCCGGGTCACGCGCCGCCACGCCGGCTCCCGCCAGCCGGAACAGGTGGTCGGCGTCCTCGGCGCGGAAGGCGCCGGGCTCCGCGGCGTGGTCGGGCCGGGGGCTGGTGCCGGACGGCGGCTGCGCCAGTAGGCCTTCGAGCGCCTGCCCGATGAGCTCGGCACCGTCGCGGCCCAGGGCGCGGTCGAGGCTGAACCCGAGCATGCGCTGGGCGGCCGGGTTGAGGTCGACGACCCGGCGGCGCCGGTCCAGTACGATCACACCGTCCTGCATGGCGTTCAGCACCGCGGCGCGGGCGATCGGCATCAGATCGAGCAGGCGATAATAGAAGAGGGCGAACGCGACGCAGACGGTGGTGAGCACGAACGCCGTCGGCGTGGGATCGAGCCGCCCGAGCGGGCGCACCCCGAGCAGGTAATAGGCCGCGTTGGCGACCCAGGGCACCAGGATGCCGAGGAAGAGCGCGACCGCCTGGCCACGGTAGAGCTGCGGCGCGTTCACGATCGCCTGGATCAACACGAGCGTCCCGGCGAGCAGCAGTAGCTCGCTGCTGACGACGTGGACATACCACCACGGGCCACGGTCGATGCGTAGCGTCGAGAAGGGAGGTGTCTCGTCGAGCGCGAGCCCGCTCCAGTGCAGATGGTGCCAATCGTTCGTCCAGACCATGAGCAGGGTGAGGCTCGGCACGGCGAAGAGGAGTAGGCAGACCCGCCGCGTGAGCCAGCCGTCGTACCCGGTGTAGTAGAGGGCGAACACGAGCACGAGCGGCGGGACGAAGGCGATGCCGACGTATTCGAGCCGGGCGGCGAGCGTCTTGGTGGCGAGGTCGGCCCCGGCGACCTCGAGCGCATAGCCGAAGGCATAGGCGCAGGCTGCCAGCGTCAGCCAGATGAAGGCGCGCGCGCTCGGCTCGTGTCGATGGCGCCAGGCAATGAGCACGAGCAGCAGGCTGAGCGTGCCGGACGCCAGCGGCAGCAGCGCAAATGGCGTCGCGTTGAGGAGCACGACGTTCTCCACCGCCTGCCGACGCCACCGTCGCGCGACCGACACCACGCCCGACCAGGTAATCCGCCGGCGAGGCCCAAGTATAGCGGAACGCGGCCCGCCCCCCGCAGGCGGCCGGGCCGGCAGACCGTCCCCGGCGCCGCACCGGGGCCCAGGTCCATGACCAGAGGGTGGAGACCGGCGGCCCCGAGATGGCGAACCGCCCCCGGTAGAGTGCCGGGGGCGGTTCGCCACGTCGTCGGTCGCCTCGCGGCGCTACTCGAGGCTCCCGAAGCGCTGGGCGGCGGTCCGGCCGGCGCTGTCCACGCCCCAACGGAGCACGGCCAGGTCGAAGAGCACCAGCACGGCCAGCGCGAGCAGCAGCTCCATCCGTTTCCCTCCCGTCACACCCGGACGGCGCGGGGTTGACAGGACGACGCGCGCCGTCCCGTCAACCCCGCGCTCTCCTCAATTACAGCCAGAGCGCCAGGGCGCGGGCGAGGCGGGTCGGCCACGCCGGAGCGCCCGCGGTCGCGGGATCACCGGCCACGGTGGTGCCCGCTGCGTGGCGATCCCCGGCGCCGAGCGCGGCGCGGGCGCGGCGATTGCGCTCGGCCTCGTTGCGCAGCGCAGCCTGTCGCTGCTGGGCCAGGTCGTAGAGCTGGAAGGGGTGGGTCAGGGTCATGGCACGGCACCTCCTGTTGGCACAACCAGGATCAGTGTCGCCCATGGCCGCCCGCGCCACACCGGGCAGCAGCACGGTTGTTCGACGGTGCTTTCGTGCCGGCCACGACTGGACGTCTGACCAGGCAGGGCACCGGGCCAACGGCGGGTGACAGCGGAGCCGGGGCGACTGCCCGGGCCGACCTGCTATGATGGCCGCGGAGGCCCCGCGCAGGCCGCGAATGGGGGCACCACACGGGAGGAGGAGCGATGGGCAACGGGCTGCCGAGCTACGTCCACGGCGCGTCGAGCACGCCGCTGCTCGGCCAGACGATTGGCGCGGCGTTCCGCGAGGCGGTCGAGCGCTGGGGCGACAACGAGGCGCTGGTCTCGCGCCACCAGGGGTTGCGCTACACCTACCACCAGCTCAGCGAGGAGATCGACCGCGCCGCCCGGGGCCTGCTCGCGCTCGGCGTCGAGCGCGGCGACCGCGTCGGCATCTGGTCGCCCAACTGCGCCGAGTGGGTGGTCACCCAGTTCGCCACGGCGCGCATCGGCGCCATCCTGGTGAACATCAACCCCGCCTACCGGCAGCACGAGCTCGAATACGCGCTCGCCCAGTCCGGCATCAAGCTCCTCGTCCTCGCGCCGCGCTTCCGCGCCCACGACTACTGGGAGACGCTCGGCGCCATTGCGCCCGAGCTGGCGCGCTCGCGGCCGGGCCAACTCGCGAGCGAGCAGCTGCCCGACCTGCGCACGGTCGTGCTGCTCGGGCAGGAGCGCGCGCCGGGGATGCTGCTGTGGGAGGAGGTGCTGGCGGCGGCCGCCGCCACGCCGCGATCCGACCTCGAGGCGCTCTCGGCCCGCCTCCAGTTCGACGACCCGATCAACATCCAGTACACCTCGGGTACCACGGGCCGGCCGAAGGGCGCCACGCTCAGCCACCACAACATCCTCAACAACGGCTACTTCGTCGGGGAGCGCCTGCGCTTCACGCCGGCCGACCGGCTCTGCATCCCGGTGCCGCTCTACCACTGCTTCGGCATGGTACTGGGGAATCTCGCCTGCGTCACCCACGGCGCCACGATGGTCTACCCCGCCGAGACGTTCGACCCGCTCAGCGTCCTCGAAACGGTCCAGGCCGAGCGCTGCACCGCGCTCCACGGCGTGCCGACCATGTTCATCGCCGAGCTCGACCACCCCGAGTTCGCCCGGTTCGACCTGACGACGCTGCGCACCGGCCTCATGGCCGGCTCGCCCTGCCCGGTCGAGGTGATGAAGCGGGTGAACACCCAGATGCACATGCGCGAGGTCGAGATCGCTTACGGCATGACCGAGACCTCGCCCGTCAGCTTCCAGACGCTGCCCGACGACGACACCGAGCGGCGCGTTTCGACCGTCGGCGCGATCCACCCGCACGTCGAGGCCAAGGTGGTCGACCCGAGCACCGGGCAGGTGGTGCCGCGCGGCACGCCGGGGGAGCTGCTCACGCGCGGCTACCTGGTCATGCTCGGCTACTGGGGCAACGAGGCGGCCACCCGCGAGGCGATCGACGCCGCCCGCTGGATGCACACCGGCGACCTGGCCGTGATGCGCGAGGACGGCTACCTCAACATCGTCGGGCGGATCAAGGACATGATCATCCGCGGCGGGGAGAACGTGTACCCGCGCGAGATCGAGGAGTTCCTCTACACGCACCCGAAGATCGCGGACGTGCAGGTGATCGGCGTGCCCGATCCGCGCTACGGCGAAGAGGTGATGGCCTGGGTGCGGCTCAAGGAGGGCGAGACGGCCGACACCGAGGAGATCCGCGAGTTCTGCCGGGGCAAGATCGCCACCTACAAGATCCCGCGTTACGTCAAGTTCGTCGACGAGTTCCCGTTGACGGTCACCGGCAAGGTGCAGAAGTTCATCATGCGCGAGCAGTCGATCAAGGAGCTCGGCCTGGCGACGCTGCAAACGGCGTGATCACCTCCGCGACCTCAGCCCGGAGCCGCGCGCCATGGAACACCGCGACCCAATGCCGCCGGCAACCCAACGGGTGGTCGCCGCCTGCCTTGCGTGGCTGTCGCTCGTGCTCACCGGCTGCCTGTCGACCGGGCCCGTGGCGCCGAGGCTCCCGCCGAGCTTGGCGGCGCCGACATCCCCGGCGGCATCGACCACGGCGGGGGGTGAGGCCAATTACCCCTTCTTCCATGTCTTCATGACGAGGCGGCCGAGGCGACCAAGGTGGCCACACCTACCTCGAGGCCGTGACCTTCTCGCCGCTCATGTCGATGCTCCAGGCGCTGCTCGGCCTTCACCAGACGCCCCCTAAACTGGCGAGGACGCTGAGCGACGTCGACGCGCAGCTCCAGCTCGGCGAGCGCGGCTGGAGATCGAGCGCGGCGCCGCCACTGCGGGCTGCACGGCGCCGTGATGGCAAGCCAGCGCCACCACGCTCGGCGCGGTCGGGGGCGACGCGCGCGGCTCGGCGCTCCCGGCAGGGGCGCTTCGGAGGGGAGCTTGGTCCGCCGGGGCGAACCCTAGAAGGGGATGCCGCGGGCGCCCTGGACGCCCTTGAGCGTGCTGATCTCACCGCCGTGGAAGCTGGTGTGGAGCAGGATGATGGTCAGCGCCTCGGCGATCGTGCGCGGGCGTCCGCCCAGCTCGATCTCGCGCGCCAGCTCGGCGTCGGTCAAGCCGGCCAGGTAGGCATTGGTAGACTCGCGGACGGCGCGCCCGTAGGCAACCACCGGTTCCAGCGGCGTCGGCCGCGACTTGAACTCGTCCCAGCTCTGGCCCGGGCCGGGCAACTCGGCCACGCCAATTCGCTCGGCCCAACCACCGCTCTCCCAGAGGCGCGGCCGGCCCTGGATCGCCGCCTGGATGAAGTAGTCCTCGGTGCCGAGGGCGTGCAGCATCACGGCGCTGATGGTGTTGGCAGTGCCGGGCGGCGCCCAGTCGAACTGCTCCTGGGTGAGCTCGAACCCCGCCACATCGGCGAGGCCGAGCGCCGTCGCGAACTGCTGCTGAAAGTAACTCCTGGCGTCCAAGCAATCCTCCCTGGTCCACTGGCGCGCCCGCCGGCACGCGAGGCACATGCCTCGACGCGGGCCCGAAGCACCCGCTCCGCCGGCGAACCCCGCTTCATGGCGCGCATACTAGCATCTGAACCCGACGGCGCGCGGTGGGCGGGCTTACCATTGTCCGCACCGCGAGGCTGGTTTCAATCCTCACCCTAGATGAGCTAGGGTGCGAAGGTTCCGCTGGGCAGATTGTACCGGATGCCGCGGTAGCCTGCTTGCTTGATCAGGGAGACATCGGCTGTCGTTGCGTCCCACCAACCGTCGAGGTAGCGGGGGAAAGCGGTACGCCACCTGGCAGCACATTGTTCCGGGGGAGCCCATAGCCGGTCGTGGCGGCTTGTGGCACAATGCGCGCGGCACTTGAGCCGGGCGGGGTGCTCGCGCGCGGCGAACCGGCGCGGCTCCAGGTGGCGACTACCACTGCGGTTGCCACCGGCAACCACAGGATCTGAGTCCAGCTGAGGCTGCACAGCATGCGGAAGATCGATGCGTTCGCGCACATCCTGCCTCGCCCGTACCTCGAGCGGCTGGAGCGCCAGCTCGAGCAGACCATGGCTCCGAGCCGGCTCGCCTACTACCGCGAGGGCGTCTTCTCCTTCGATCCCGTGCTGACCGACCTGGACGCGCGCTGGCGGAAGATCGAGCCTTACGGCGATTACGCCCAGGTTTTGGTGCTGGCCGTGCCGCCGCTCGAGGAGGTCGGGCCGCCGGGCGTCGCGGCGGAGTTCGCCCGCATCGCCAACGACGAGATGGCGGACTTGGTGCGGCGGTATCCAGACCGCTTCGTCGGGTTCGCCGCCGCGCTGCCGCTGAACGACGTCGACGCGGCCGGGCGCGAGCTCGACCGCGCCCTGACGGGGCTCGGCGCGCTGGGCGCCCAGATGTTCAGCAACGTCCTGGGCGTGCCGCTCGACGATCCGCGCTTCGAGCCGCTGTTCACTCGGCTCGAAGACGCCGGCCGCGCCATCTGGCTCCACCCGACGCGCAGCGCCGAGTGGACCGACTATCCGGCTGAGAGCCGCTCCGACTACGGTCTCTGGTGGTCCCTCGGCTGGCCCTACGAGACCGCCGCCGCGCTTTCACGCCTCGTCTATTCCGGGCACATGGAGCGTCACCCGCGCCAGATCGTGATCGCGCACCACGGCGGCGGCATGGTGCCGCACTTCTCCGCCCGGCTCGCCATGGGGCCCGGCTACCGGCAGGTCAAGGGCAAACTGCCGCGGCCGCTGCTCGACTACTTCCGGCGGTTCTACGTCGACACGGCGCTGTTCGGCGCGCCGCACGCGGTCCGCTGCGTCCTCGAGTTCTTCGGGCCGCAGCAGGTGCTGTTCGGCACCGACATCCCGCTTGGCCCCTCGGACTCGGTCGAGGCGACGATCGCGGACATCGACGCCGCCGGTCTTTCCCAGGAGGACATGGCCGCGGTCTACGCGGGGAACGCCGGGCGCCTGCTCGGGCTGCCGACCGACTGACGACCACGCTGCATGGCGGAGATACTGGCCGGGCTGGGCTCCCGTGAGCGGACGCGCCGCCGGGCGATCGTGGGCGCGCTGACGATCGAGCGCCTCTGGATCGTCAGCGCGCTGGCGCTGTTCGCGATCCGCACGCTACTCATCCCGATCCCACCGGCCGACTTCTGGTGGCACATGGCGGCCGGGCGGGAGACGGTGACCACCGGCACCATCCCGATGGTCGATACCCAGTCCTACACCCAGGCGGGCGAGCCCTACTACAACCAGGCCTGGCTGGCGCAGGTGCTCCTCTACGCGCTCTACGTGGCTGTTGGGATCGCGGGCATCGTGGTTGTCCAGGCCGGCGTCATCACGCTCACCTACGCCATCGTCCTCTGGCTGGCAATCCGGCGCTCGGGGAGCGTTCGCCCGGCGGTGTTCGCGCTGATCGCCGCCTTTCTGATCTCGGCCAACAACTGGAGCGTGCGGCCGCAGAGCTACGCCTTCCCGCTCTTCGCCGCGCTGCTGGGCGTGGTCACGGCCCACCGCCTCGGCTGGGGCAATTACCTCTGGGCGGCGCCGCCGCTCATGCTGGTCTGGGTGAACCTGCACGGCTCGTTCCCCGTCGGCCTGGCGCTGATCGGGCTGACGGCGCTGGGCGAGGCCGTGACCTGGCTCACGCTGCGCCGCCGGGGCGCGCCGGCCGAGGCCGGCGAGGCCGCTCGGAGGGCCCGCGAGCTGGCGCTCTGGGGCGCGCTGGCGGCGTTGATGATCACGCTCAACCCGATCGGGCTCGACCTGTTCGAGAACCTGCGCAACGCCACCGGCCGGGCGCAGATCGTGCTCGGTGGGGAGGAGTGGCAACCGCCGACTGTGCGCAACGTGCCGGGCGCGCTGTTCTTCCTCCACGCGCTGGGTACCGGGCTGCTGCTCATCTACGCGCGCCGCCGGCCGGACCCGGCGGACCTGCTCACCTATGGCGCATTCCTCTGGCTAGCGCTCTCGGGCCAGCGCTACATCGTCTGGTACGCGATGGTCGCCACGCCGTTCGTCGCCGCCCAGGCGGCCACGCTCCTGCCCGCGCAGGTCGCGCTGCCCCGGCGCAGCGCCTGGCCACTGGCGAACTGGCTGCTGGCGGCGCTGGTGGCCGGCGCGGTGGTCGCCTGCCTGCCGCCGCTCAAGGGCGCCTGGCTGCCGCCGACGAGTGGCGCGCTGGTCGAGCCCGACACGGGGGTGGCGGCGGTCGAGGTGCTCGCGCGCGACCCTGATCCGCCCCGCCACCTGTTCGCCGCGATGGGGTACGGCTCCTACATCACCTGGGCGCTGCCGCGCCAGCAGCTCATGATCGACGCCCGGCTCGACCACTTCCAGCTCGATCACTGGCTCGACTACGACAGCCTCGGCCGGGGCCAGAACGTCGAGGCGCTGCTCGCCAAGTACGACATCGACGGGCTGCTGCTCAGCCGGAGAACGCAGGCGCCGCTCATCCGCTACATCGAGACGCACGGGGGCAGCCGCTGGCAGCGCCGCTACGAGGACGCCCAGACCGTCTACTTCCGCCGCGTCGAGCCGGCGAGCCGGCGGCCCCCGGACCGGACTCGGCCCGCCGGTGCGGCACCTGACCTCGAGGCAGGCGGGCGCGCCCGGCTGAGCGTTTGACGCTGGCTGGTCACTCGGGTATAGTGAGGCCAACAAGCGAATAACGATATCAAGAGCGGTGCGAGGGACCTGGCCCGTTGACCACCCGGCAACCTGGGGCGACACCCAAGGTGCCACGTCCAGCCCGAGAGGGGAAGATAGGCCGCCGCGGCGGAACCACCCTGTTGCCAACAGCCTCTCGTCGTGCGAAGAGGCTTTTTTTGTGAGCCGCCGCCGACATCGTCCCGCCGCCCACCACCCCGGCAATGTCGCCGGCCACGCCGTCGAGGAGGTGCCAGCCTTGGCCAACGTGAACGATGACATCAGTCGCGTCCGCATTGAGACGTGGCACCCCTACCTGGCCGCGCTCCGGCGCGGCGTCCTCCTCTACGACGGCTCGATGGGCGTCTTCATCCTCAACCGCAACCCCACCGGCGAAGACTACGGCGGCCTGGAGGGGTGCAACGAGCACCTGCTCATCACGCGGCCGCACTGGATCGAGGAGATCCACGCCGCCTACCTCGATGCCGGCGCCCAGGTGATCGAGACCAACACCTTCGGCGGCAACCGCCTCAAGCTCGACGAATACGGCCTGGGCGAGCGCACGCATGAGATCAACCGGCTCGGCGCCGGGCTCGCCCGGCGCGTGGCCGACCGCTACAGCACGCCTGACCACCCGCGCTTCGTCGCCGGCTCGATCGGCCCGACCGGCATGCTCCCCTCCTCGAGCGACCCGGCGCTAAGCAACATCAGCTTCGAGGAGCTGGCCGCCATCTTCTATGAGCAAGGCCGCGCGCTCATGGAGGGCGGCTGCGACGTCCTGATCGTCGAGACGATGCAGGACATCCTCGAGACGCGCGCCGCCATCGTTGGCATCAACCGCATGTTCCGCGACGTCGGCCGGCGCATCCCGCTCCAGGTCCAGGTCACGCTCGACACGAGCGGACGCATGTTACTGGGCACCGATATCGCGGCCGCGATGACCACCATCGAGTGCCTGCCGGTCGACGTGATCGGGCTCAACTGCTCGACCGGGCCGGACTACATGCGCGAGCCCGTGCGCTACCTCTGCGAACATTCGCGCCTGCCCGTGGCGGTGATCCCGAACGCCGGGCTGCCGATCAACGTCGACGGCCGCGCGGTCTACCCCCAGACGCCCGAGGACATGGCGCGGCAGCTCCGCGAGTTCGTCGTCGAGTTCGGCGTCAACATCATCGGCGGCTGCTGCGTCACCACCCCCGAGCACATCCGGGCCTTCCACGCGGCGATCCAGGGCGTGCAGCCGAAGGAGCGGCAGATCGCGTGGGAGCCGCTCGTCGCCTCGGCGATCCGCGCCGTCTCGCTCCACCAGGAGCCGAAGCCGCTCTTGGTCGGCGAGCGCGTCAACTCGACCGGCAGCCGCAAGATGAAGCGGCTGCTTCTGGCCGAGGACTACGACGGCATCCTCCAGATCGCGCGCGAGCAGGTCGAGGGCGGCGCCCACGTGCTCGACGTCTCGGTCGCGGTGACCGAGCGCACCGACGAGGCCGAGCAGATGGCCGAAGTGGTCCGGCGGCTCTCGATGGGCGTCGAGGCGCCGCTCGTGATCGACTCGACCGAGTGGCAAGTGTTCGAGCGGGCGCTCCAGCACTACCCCGGCCGCGCCATCCTCAACTCGATCAACATGGAGAACGGCCGCGAGCGCATCGACCGGGTGCTGCCGATCGCGCGCGAGCACGGCTGCGCTGTCGTCGCGCTCACCATCGACGAGCCGCCGCTCGGGATGGCGAAGACGCGCGAGCACAAGCTCGAGGTGGCGCGCAAGATCCACCGGATCGCCACCGAGGAGTACGGCCTGGCCAACCACGACCTGATCTTCGACACCCTCACCTTCCCCCTCTCGACCGGCGAGGAGGAGTTCAAGCGCTCGGCGGTCGAGACGATCGAGGGAATTCGGCTCGTCAAGGCGGCGCTGCCCGGGGTGCTGACGATCCTGGGGATCTCGAACGTCTCCTTCGGCTTCTCGCCTACCGCCCGCGCGGTGCTCAACTCGGTCTTCCTCTACCACGCCGTCGAGGCGGGGCTCGACCTCGCCATCGTCAACCCGCGCGAGGTCACGCCCTACCTCGAGATCCCCGAGGTGGAGCGGCAGCTCGCCGACGACCTGATCTTCGACCGGCGGGCCGACGCCGCCGCCCGCTTCATCGAGTACTTCGAGCGACGCGGCGCGGTGGCGAGCGCGGCGGCCGCCGTCGAGGACCCGACCGCCGGCATGTCCGCCGAGGCGGCGATCCACTGGAAGATCCTCCACCGCAAGCGCGAGGGGATCGAGGCGCTGATCGACGAGGCGCTCACGCGCCGCAGCCCGGTCGGCGTGCTCAACGAGGTGCTCCTGCCCGCGATGAAGGACGTCGGCGACCGCTTCGGCGCGGGCGAGCTGATCCTGCCGTTCGTGCTCCAGTCGGCCGAGGTGATGAAGCGCGCCGTCGCCCACGTCGAGAAGTACCTCGAAAAGAAGGAGGGCGCCTCGAAGGGCAAGGTTGTGCTGGCGACCGTCTACGGGGACGTCCACGACATCGGCAAGAACCTGGTCGACACGATCCTCTCGAACAACGGCTACACCGTCTACAACCTCGGCAAGCAGGTGCCGATCAACACGATCATCGACAAGGCGGTCGAGGTCGGCGCCGACGCGATCGGGCTGAGCGCGCTGCTCGTCTCGACCAGCAAGCAGATGCCGCTCTGCGTCCAGGAGCTGCACAAGCGCGGGCTCGACTTCCCGGTGATCGTCGGTGGTGCCTCGATCAACCGCCAGTTCGGCCGCCGCATCCTCTTCCCCGAGCCGGGCGTCGTCTACGAGCCGGGCGTCTTCTACGCCAAGGACGCCTTCGAGGGCCTGGAGATCATGGACGCGCTCACCGACCCCGCCCGCGGCCCGGCCCTGGTCGAGCGCGTTCGGCGCGAGGCGATCGAGGGCGACGACGCGGCGCGGCAGGAGCGGATCGCGGCCGGCCGCGCCGCCGCCGAGCGGGTGCTCACCGCCGGCGTGCCGGCCGACCGCTCGAACGTGGCGCGCGACGTGCCGATCCCGGCACCGCCCTTCTGGGGCTGGCGGGTGCTGCGCGAGGCCGATGTGCCGCTCGACGAGGTCTTCGCCCACCTCGACCTGAACACGCTCTTCCGCCTCCACTGGGGCGGCAAGACGGCCAAGGGCGCCCGCTTCGAGGAGGTGCGGCGCACCACCTTCGAACCCGCCCTGGCCGAGCTCAAGGCCGAGGCGAAGGCGAAGGGCTGGCTGCAACCGCGCGTCATCTACGGCTACTTCCCGGCGCGCTCCCAGGGCAACGACCTGATCGTCTACGACCCGGCCGACCCGCAGCGCGAGGTCGTGCGCTTCACCTTCCCGCGCCAGCCCGACCTGCTGCGGCTGTGCCTGAGCGACTATTTCGCGCCGGTCGAGAGCGGTCGGACCGACGTGGCGGTCTTCCAGGTGGTGACGGTGGGCGACGCCGCCTCCGAGTACGCCGAGCGGCTGCGCGAGGCGGGCGAGTACGAGCGCATGCTCTACGTTCACGGGCTGAGCGTGCAGAGCGCCGAGGCGCTGGCCGAGTGGACGCACACGCGCGTGCGGCGCGAGCTCGGCCTCGCCCCCGACCAGGGTCGGCGCTATAGCTGGGGCTATCCCGCTTGCCCCGACCTCGAGCAGCACGCGCTCCTGTTCGAGCTCATGCCGATCGAGCGCGAGGCGGGCGTGCGGCTCACCACAGGCTGGCAGCTCGACCCCGAGCAGTCGACCGCGGCGCTGGTCGTCCACCACCCGGAGGCGACCTACTTCTCGATCCGCGAGGACGTGGCGGCGCCGGCCGCGCGCGAGACGGCGCCCGCCGCCGACTGACCGCGGGCTCCGAGGCCGCCCCTGGCGGGGTTCGCCCCGGCGCAGCCGATCGGAACGGCAGACCGGGCGGGCACGGCGCCCGCCACACGAAGAGGTAGCCCCGGCCGGGTCCGGCCGGGGCTACCCCCTCGCCCGTGGTTGATCAGGTGTGGCTTAGTGGGTGTAGTCGAGCACGAGCGGGATCGAGGTGCTCATGCCCTGGAAATTGGCGGTCACGGTCGCCTGGAGCGTGCCGTTGGGCTGGACCGGGAACATCACGGTCGCCTGCGTCATGCCGTTCTGGTCGGTCGGCGGCAGGCGGAAGCCCTGGAAGTTGACCTCGGCGCCCTGCACGGGCACGCCGTTCATCGACACGCGCGCCAGCAGCGTGGCCTGCATCGCGCTCGTGCCGGCGAAGTTGTAATTGTAGGTCGTCCACCACGGCCCCTGCGTGTTCACGCCGGGGTTGACCTGGGTGATGGTGCCCGGCGCCGCGCTCGGATCGAAGGCGCCCGGCGACAGGAACTGGCCCGGCGGCGGGGCGACGAAGCCCGGTGTGGAGTAGTAGCCCGGCGTGTTCACGAGCTGGCCCGGGGCCGGCGGGATCTGCAGGCCCAGCCGGTAGCCCGCGCCGTAGGGCTGGAAGGCGATCACGTCGCTCTGCTCGGTCAGCCGGCTCTCGGGCGCCATCGTGTTGAGCGCGCCCCAGTTGTAGCCGGTCCACCAGTTGTAGCCGGCGCCATAGGGCACGACCGTGCCGCCCGGCAGCATGGTGTTGTAGGTGTAGGTGCCGTTGATGATCGGCGTCGGGTAGATCGGCGCGATGTAGGTCGCGATCGGGGCGACGTTGCCGCGGTAGTAGAGCTGACCGTCGGTGACCCAGGCGCCGCCGTCGACGACCGTGCCGTTGGGCAGCGTCAGGCCGGGGTAGAGGTAGCCGTTGAAGCTGGGCAGCGTGCTGTAGAAGTTCTGCCCGAACAGGTAGCTCACGTTGGTGAGCACGGCGCTCAACTCGAGCCCACCCACCTGCGACCCGGTCGTGAAGACCGGCGCGCTCGGCGCGGGCTGGACGATCGTCACCGGCGAAACCGACGCCGCGGCCGTCAGGTTCGCGGGCGTGTGCGCCACGACGGTGAAGCTGTGTGGCCCGGCCGGGATGTTCAGGCCGGCCAGGTTGAAGTTCCAGCCGGAGAAGCGGAAGTTCGGGTTGCCGAACTGCTCCGCCACGTCGGGCCGGTCGCCGCCAAGCTGCGCCTGGCCGAGGAGGTGCCCGTTGGTCTGGTCACCGTCCATGTAGACCAGGATCATGTCGATGCCGGTGCCGCTCGTGGCGTTGAAGTCCACGGCCCAGCCGCCGAGCGAGCCGGGCGCCATCTCGTCGCCGGCGTGGGGCCGATCGATCGAGATCACGATGTTGTCCGCCTGCGCCGGGGCCGCCTGCGCTACCGGATTCCCGATCACCGGCAACGCCAGCCCGAGCGTTAGCGCCAGCGCTATCGCAAAGCGTAGCATCGGTGCTTGACCTCCTTGTCCTCTGTCCTATCCAACTTGCCGCCTGCGTGCCAGTCCTGCCACACCGCTCGGCGGCATCGCTAACACCTCAACTGGCATCGCACCTTATGGCAACGCAAGTTGCGGACCATGCAGCCAGGAGTGCAGTGTTGAACATGCTGTAATCAAATTGACCGCGGTGGCACCGATCTTGCCCCCGCTGCGACACGGCACGCGATCGCTCCACCGTTGGGGGGACAGTCGTGGCAGTAACAGGCAGGCCACATCTGGTGGTCGAGGGACGCGACACACAGGCACCGGTGCTCGTCATCGACGACGATCCCCAAATCCGCCGCCTGGTCTGGTGGACGCTGGAGGCGGCGGGTGTGCCGGTGCTGACCGCCGCCGACGGGCTGGAGGCGGCGAACCTGGCCGCGCAGCACCGGCCCTCTGTCGTCATCCTCGACCTCGAGCTACGGGGCTACACGGGCGTCGACGTGGCGCAGGTGTTGCGGGCGATCTGCGGCCGGGACCTGCCGCTCGTCCTGGTCGGCAGCAGGCACCTAGCGGCCAGCCGCGCCCGTCAGGTGCGCGGCGCGCGCTTCCTGCGCAAGCCGTTCGGCATCGACGATCTGCTGGAGGCGGTCAACGTCATGCGCGGGGCACACGAGTACGGGGAGGGCGCGGGCGCCTCGGCTGCCCCCGCCTGAGCGGCCCGGCCGGGGCAGCCCGGAGCCGGCGCCGGAGGTCGGCTACTGGACGATGACGATCACCTGGAATTGCCGATCCGGCTGGGCGCAGGGGGGACTGGTATCCCGGCAGAGGGGCTGCCCGGTGGCACTCAGAACCGTTGTGCCCGGATTGCGCGCGCGGAAGCTGGCGGGGAAGATACCGGGCGCCGACTCGAGCTGGATGACGTAGCTGTCGTACTGGAACGCGCTCCAGCGGTAGTCGAGGTCGAGGAAGGACACGTCGACCGTCGACCCCGGTGTCACGGTCACCGTCCGCCCGTTGTCGGCGCCCGAGACCACCACGCGCTGCGGCGCGGGCGCTGGGGTGGCGGCCGGCTGGCTGGCCGACGGCGCGGGTGAGGCGCTGGCCGGGATGACGGTGAACCACGTCTCGGTCGACGCGAGCACGGTCGAGCTCTCCGGGTCGCTGAGCACCTCGGCAACGATCGTGTGCCGTCCCTCCGGTGGACCCACGGTCGCCCGCACGGTGCCCAGCCCGGAGGTCGAGTAGCCCTCGGCGAGCGTACTCGAACCCTCGTTGGTCCGAACGCTGAACCGCACCCAGGCGCCGGCATCCACGACGTAGAACACGGTGAGCGGCTCCCCGATCTGGTAGAGCGCCCCCTCCCCCCGGTCGATCACCATCGACAGGATCGGCTGCGCGGCCAGTCGCTCCGACGCGAGGCCCGCGGCCGTGAGCAGGACCGCAAGGGCCAGCCCGAGCAGCAGCGCCCGTCGCCGGCAGCGTGATCGAAACATGTGAGTCCCTCCGGTTGGGCGGGACGGCACCGTCGGCGCCGCGTCCACCACGCCCCGCCGTATTGTAATACTGGCCGGCGCCGACGCCGTAGGCGCCTGGCCGCCTCGCCACGTGGGCCGGCCCCGCGGGCAGGCGGGAAGCGCCTTGGCGGCAGCTTGACGTCATCCCGCGTCTGCCGTAGGCTGGCCATGGGCCGGCACGGATTACAATCAAGGGCGGCGTTGTCGAATTGTTACGACCGAGGGAGGAGTCGGACGTTGAGCGACCGGTCGGCTGGGTTAGGCCGGGAGGAAACGCCCATTGGCGACTGGTGGTCGGCCGATCTCCACGGCCAGATCCTGCTCGACGTGGTGCGGCGGCGGGCCCGCGGCGAGCGGCGCGTCATCCTGACCCACCACCTGCCCGCGCTGCGGGCCGGTCGAGTCCGCCTCCAGGTCCTGCCGATCTTCGTCGAGCGCGCGTATCTCCCCGACCGCGCCCTCTCCCGGGCGCTCGAGATGATCGCCTGCCTCTACCGCGAACTGGACGAATCGCGCGACGCCTTCGTCCTCGTCAAGAGCCGGGCGGATTTGCGCCTGGTCGAGCGCAGCGAGCGCGTCGGCTTCATGCTCGATCTCGAGGGCGCCGAGCCGCTCGAGTCCGATCCCGCCAATCTGCTCCGCCTGTTCTACGAGCTGGGCGTGCGCATCGTCTCGCTCACCTGGGGCCGGCCGACCCGCTTCACCGCCACCCCAGAGAGCGGGGAGGGCCTGCTGCGCGACGGCGTGGCACTCATCCGGGCGATGAACGAGCTGGGTATCGTGCTCGACGTCTCCCACCTGCCCGATTCGGCGTTCGAGGCGGCGGTCGCCTTCGCCCAGGGCGCGGTCGTCGCCAGCAACTCGAGCGCGCGCGCCCTGGTCGACAATCCGCGTAACCTCACCGACGCCCAGCTCTACGCCATCGGCGCCACCGGCGGCCTGGTTGGCATCAGCTTTGCGCCCGAGCTGGTCGGGGAGGGCGGCGAGGCCGCCATCGTCCGCCAGATCGACTACATCGGCGCGCTCATCGGCCGCGACAAGGTCGCGCTCGGCCCCGCCTACCTCGATCCTATCGTCGAGCGCGACGGGGGCGAGCCCGATGGCAACGGACCCCGCCCCGAGCCGCCCGCGCTGCGCTTTCCCGCGCTGGCGCACACGCTGGCCCGGAGCGGCTTCCCACCCGAGGCCGTGCGCGACGTGATGGGCGCCAACGCGCTCCGCTTCCTCCGCAAGGTGCTCACGTGAGCCGGAGCCGTATTGTCCCCGGCGCCGCAGCCGAGCCGGCCTCCGACCGGTGGAACAACGCGCGTGGGCGCCGGGGACGACGTGGCGCGCGGCCAGTCCGGCGGCGGCAGCGCCGATCCGCATCGAGCCGCCCATGATGCCGGCGGCGCCACCGACGGATCGCCTGGAGCTCTTGCTGCGGACGGCGCTGCCCGAGCGGCGTGACCTTGCCGTCCGCGCCGTCGAATCGCTGGGCGGCTACCAGCACGAGCTGTGGGCAGTCGAGGTCGAGTGGGCGGGACGCTCGCGCCTCCTCTGGACGCCGCCCGAGCGCGAGCAGCTCGTCGTGCGCCTCTACCGCAGCCCGCTCACCTGGTGGTCGACCAACGACCGCGCCAAGCCGACCCGCGAACTGGCGCTGGCGCCCCGGCTGGGCGAGGCGGGGCTGCCGGTGCCGCCCGTCTACGCCGGGGGCGACGACACTCCCGGCGGGCTGGGCCAGTACCTGGTGATGGGCCGGGCGCCGGGCGCGCCCTGGTTCACTCCCGAGGTCGATGTCCGCGCCGTCCTCACGCCGCTGATCGAGCCGCACGCCCGCAATCTCGCCCGCCTCCACGCGATCCCGCTCGACGCCGTGGCGGCGGTGCCGCTGCCACGGCGGAGCGTGGCCGAGGCGATCGCCCACTTCCGCGCGCTGGCGGCCGAGGCCGCCGCGGTCGAGGTCGTGGCCATGGCCGACCGCCTGGCCGAGATCGCGGCCGGACGACCCGAGCTGCCGCCCACCCTCGTCCACGGCACGCCGGACTTCGGCAACGTGCTGATCGATCCAGCCGCGCCGGTTGCTCGGCCCGGTGAGACGCCAGGTCGCCCCACCGCCGCGGGAACGCCGCCGACCGGCTCCCCGCGCGACGCCACGGCAGGAGAGCGCCTGACGGCCTGGCTCGACTGGGAGGACAGCGCCATCGCGGACCCGCGCTGGGACGTCGCGGCCGTCGTCGCCTACCTACGCGTCTTCAAGCTGGCCGATCTAGGGCAGCGGTTCGTCGACCACTACCGGGCCGCCTCGGGCCGCCCGGTCGACGACCTGACGCTCTGGCTCGCCCTGATCGCGCTGCGCGGCTGGGCGCTGACCTGCTGGCTCCAGGCCTGGCGCGCGGCCGGCACCGCTCCAGAGTTCCCCGGGCTCGACCACTGGCTGTTCTCGCTGCCGCGCTACCGCGCCGCCGCGCAATCGGCGCTCCAGCGCGTCGAGGGCTGGGCCCGCCTCCAGTCCCAGTGCCAGGCCGAGGCCCCTGAAGCGCCCGCCTCACAGCCCCCTCCCCCGGATTCGCTCGCGCCCTGACCGCTCTCACACCGGCGCCTCGGGCTCGAAGACGGGCGCCGCCTCGGCCAACCCCGATTCGCCCGCACCCCGACCGATCTCACACTTGCCCGCCCCACCCCTGCCCGGTGATTCGAGGCCGAAAACCCGGCCCGCAGCGAGCCCGCAGCAGCCACCGCACCGCAAACCGGCCGCCACCTGACCCCACGCTCAACCTGGACGGCCAGGCTGGTCCCCCAACACCCGGCGCACCGCGAACCGAGGGCACCCCGCTGCCGCCACCCCTACCGGTCGCCCCAGCAATCCAGGACAGCGCGTTGCTCGCGCTCCTGGAGCGCGACAACGAGCTGCCATCCCTGCCGGTCCCCCCAGCATCGAGGGTTAGGGGGCTTCCCGCACTCCCATCCCTGCCGGTTCCCCCAGCATTGGGGGCTAGGCGACACCCCGCCGCGCCCCTACAGCGGGATGTTGCCGTGCTTCTTGGGCGGGTTCTGGTCGCGCTTGTTCTTCAGCATCTCGAGCGCCGCGATCAGGCGCGGGCGGGTCGTGCGCGGCTCGATGATGTCGTCGAGGAAACCGCGCGCCGCGGCCACGTAGGGGTTGGCGAACTTGGCCACGTACTCGTCGACGAGGCGCTTGCGCTCGGCGTCGGGGTCCTCGGCGCGCTCGATCTGGTCCTTGAAGATGACGTTGACCGCCGCCTCGGGGCCCATCACCGCGATCTCGGCGGTCGGCCAGGCGTAGTTGATGTCCCCGCGGATGTGCTTGCTGCTCATGACGTCGTAGGCGCCGCCGTAGGCCTTGCGGGTGATCACCGTCAGCTTGGGCACGGTCGCCTCGCAGTAGGCGTAGAGGAGCTTGGCGCCGTGGCGGATGATGCCGCCGTGCTCCTGCCCCACGCCCGGCAGGAAGCCGGGCACGTCTACGAACGTTACGAGCGGGATGTTGAAGCAGTCGCAGAAGCGCACGAAGCGCGCCGCCTTGTCCGAGGCGTTGATGT
>JBHOQZ010000227.1:0-1971 GCA_042408635.1 Chloroflexota bacterium | reverse complement strand
GGAGATCACCGGTTCGAATCCGGTATGCGCTACCCCGGCCGGCTATCCAGACTTGGATAGCCGGCTTTTTTCATGCCGTGTGTCGTGCAGCGCGACGACGACCTTGTTGTTCCTTCATCGACGTCTAGCTGCCCTTCCGGTGTCCGGATCGAGCGCGTGCTCCCCTCTCCGGTCAGGACTCTCGTGGTCGATGCCGACCCATTTCGTCAGGAGATGCTGATCGGCATCCGCGATGAAGCGGGTTACTGGGTGAGGCAGGCGGCGTCGCGCGCCGACCCTCCATCAGATCAGCCGCCTCCACCCCTACTTCGTCCTGCCACCCCTCACCCTGCTGGAGCCGCTCGCGCTTGCCTTCCTGGTCCCGAATGGGCGAGCGGCCGCGCGCTTCCCGGTCACGCCCCTCCCCTCGCTAGCCCCGCCGCCGCAGCCGGGCGCTGGCGCAGCCGCCGTGTTCCAGCGGCAACACCCCGACCCGCCGCTCACCGGCGGGTCGCGGACCTGGTCGCGGCCGGCCATACCAACCGCGAGATCGCCGCGATCCTCTGTTGTAGCCACCACACGGTGCGTCACCTCCTCGAGCACATCATGGCGAAGCTGGGCGTGCGTCGCCGCGCCGAGATCAGGGATCGGCTCGGCAGCCCCGCCCAACCGCGCTGATCGCTAGGATAGGTGTCCCATCCGCGCCCCAAAATCGGACGCCTTCCGCAACGAGGGGGCCAAGATCGTCACCAAGGCCTGGACGGACCCCGAGTTCCACCAGCGCGTTGAGGCGGATCCCAAGGCCGTGCTCAGGGAGCGCGGCATCGAGGTCGAGGGCGAGGCGCCACTCTCCGTCGTCGACCAGCCCTTCGCACTGAACCAGGCAGCCAGCTTCGTCTCGCCTATGCCGCTTGCGGACGCGGCTGGCATAACCACCCAGGCCACCAGCGTGGGCGCCGCCCCGCAGGCCGACCAGACGACCACCGGCTGGACCTTCTGCCTGCCGATCGCCTGCTTCAGCGGCCCGGGCGGGGGCGCTGGCGGCCTCGATCCGACGATGGTGGACGGCTGGTCGGTCTGCGTGAGCACCCCGGTCATGCTCGGCCTCTGCTTCAGCAGCGGCGCGGGCGGGGGTGGCGGTACCGCGCAGTCGACCAGCGGCCCGACCCGTTTGAGTACCTCGGCCGCGCCGGCCGGCGCGGCGGCGGGCGAGCGGGCCCGGGACGGCTTGCCGTCGAGCCCACGGACGCCCGCCGGCGTAGGCGCTGCCCCGGGGCAGCGCCTACGCTCTCCCCGAGCCGCCGCCGACCGACCTGCGCAACCCGGCCATCACCATCACGCATCACGCTCGTCCGACTGGGGTGAACGATGATCGGCGCTCTCGCCTTCCGACGCGCCCTGCGGGACATCAGCGCGCGCAACGAGGGCGCTTCTTCAGCCATGACCTCGATCAACACGTGGTGAAGGGGCCTCTGATCGAAGCACTCGCGCCCTTGATCGACGGCGAGCGCTCCGCCGATCAGATCGCGCAGGCTCTCTCGGGCCAGTTCCGGCCCGAGGAGATCTACGACGCTCTGCTGGAGCTCGCCCGCCACAACCTCATCTACGACGCGGCGGTCGTGCGCGACGACCCGCGGCTCGCCCTCTGGCACTACCTGGGCGGCGATCTCAAGCAGGTTCAAGCCGGCATCGACACGGCGCCCATCAACCTCGTCTGCACGCCCGACCTCGACGGCGAGCCCTTCATCGCCGCCCTCGAAGCCTACGGCCTCACGGTGGCCGCCGACGGCCCGCTCACCGTCATCTTCGCGAGCGACTACCTGCAGCCCACCCTCGCCGAGATCAATGCTCGTTCCCTGGCGAGCGCAACGCCGTGGCTGCTCGTCAAGCCCGTGGGCGCCAGCATCTTCATCGGGCCGCTCTTCCGCCCGGGCGCGACCGCCTGCTGGGAGTGCCTGGCGCAGCGGCTGCGCATGCGGCGGGCGATCGAGC
>JBHOQZ010000220.1:0-1960 GCA_042408635.1 Chloroflexota bacterium | reverse complement strand
TCGCGCTCGCCGCGTGGGTCGGGGCGGCGCTCGTCCTGGACCGCGGTCTGGCGGCCACGCCGCGGCCGAGCGGTGAGGCGGCCGGCACGGTGTTCGAGGTCGGGCGAGCGGTGGTTGTTGGCGGCTGGCTCTACCTCTGGGGTTTCGTGCTGGCATTGGCGCTCGCCGCGCCCGGGGCTGCCGCGCCCGGGGCTGCCGCGCCGGCCGGCCATGCCGGTGCCGGCCTCGATCTGGGCCTCGGCCTGATGATCGCGGCGGTGGGGCTGGTGGTGTCGCTCGTGCTGGCGGCCGGGATGGCGCTGGGCCGGCGCCCGGAGGTGACCTGCCGGCTTGACCTGGTGGTCTATCCCCTCTGGGTGCTCGGCGGGATCGCACTCGCGCTCGGCGTGCTCGCCGGCCTGCCTGCGGTCAGCTTGGCGCTGCCAGGAGGCTGACGTGGCGATCAGGGACACGTATACTCCGTCACACACATGGACGCGCTGAGATCGTTGCTGGAGGACGCCTGGTCGCTCGCCGTCGCGCTTGCGACGGGGAGCGTGTCGGCGTTGCCGCTCGACGACACTGCCCGCTTCCTGCTGCTGCTGGTGGCGGGGCTGGGGATCGTGGTGATCTGGAGCGCCCTCGGCGCGCCGCTCGAGGGCCACTTCGCCGTGCTGACGTTGCTCCTGGCGGGCAGCGCGCTGCTGCTCGTGCTCGCGGGCAACCTGCCGCTGTTCTACCTGGCCTGGGAGATCGCGGCGGTGGTCTGCTGGAGCATCGGCCGGCTCGTCAACCGCGGCAGCGACCCGGTGCTCGGCGCCCTACCGCTCCAGGGGATCGGCGGCGTCGCCTCGCTGGCGATGTTCAGCGGGCTGCTCTGGCTGGCGGTCGAGGGGCGCACCGCCGATTTCGGACCCGTCCAGGCCGAGCACCTGCCGATCATCGCCGGCCTGCTGATCTTCGCCGCCTTCGCCAAGAGCCTGGGCGTCATCACCCAGAGCTGGCACCAGGCCGCGCCGCGCGTTGGCCCGCTCGCCAGCGTGCTCCTCGCCACGATCGGCGTCCTCTGTCTCGGCGTGGTGCCGCTGATGCGGGTCGTCCTCGGCCCGCTCGCCGACGCGCCCGACCTGGTGCGGCCCCTGCTCACGATCGGGCCGGTGCTCGCGCTCGTCGGCGCGCTGGCCGCGCTCGGCGAACGGGACGTCTACCGCATCGCCTCGTACACGGGGCTCGTCCAGCTCGGGCTGTTCGCGACGGCGCTGGCGCGGCCCGGCGCCGTCGGGCCCGGCAACCTCGCGCTGCTGGCGCCCGCGCTCTGGGGCTTCGCGGCCTACTGCGGGGCTGTCGCGGCGCTCTACCTTGCCCTGGGCAATGCCGAGCGGGCGACCGGCGAGCGCTCGCTCACCGCGCTGGGGGGGCTGGGTCGCTGGCTGCCGCTCTCGGCGCTCGGTGCGCTGCTGGCGGCGCTGGCGCTCGGGGGCGCGCCGCCATTCCCTACCTTCGGCCTGCTGGCCGAGCTCGGCCGCGGCCTGCTCGACCAGCCGACGTCGCTCGCCCTGCCCGGCGTGCCGCTGCCGGAGAGCCTGCCACTGGCGACCGGCCTGTTCCTGGCCGCGCTCGTCCTCCAGCTCGTTGCGCTGCTGCGCCTCGTCGGGCGCGTCTTCGGCGGTCGGTTCGTCGCGGAGCGGCACCCGGCGCGCGCGGCGGAGTCGCTCGTTGCGGTGCCGCGCGAGGGGCCGGTCAACGTGCTGGTCGCGGTGCTGGTGCTCGCGCTGGGAACGCTCGCGCTCGGCTTCCAGACCGCCCGGCTCACGGAGCTGCTCCGGCCCGTCGTCGGGCCGCTGGCGGGGTGAGGTGATGCCGGCCGTCGAGGCGCGCCTGTGGCCGCTGCTGCTGTCGGTGCTCGTGCCGATCGCGGCGGCGCTGCTGATCTGGGCAGTCGGCCGGCTGCTGCCGCGGCTCGTCGCGCCGGTTGCCGCCC
>JBHOQZ010000218.1:0-2164 GCA_042408635.1 Chloroflexota bacterium | reverse complement strand
ACTCGATGGTGCCCGCGTTGACGTAGCCCACGGCGCGCGCCGCCCGCACTGCCGCCGCGCCCATCTCGGCGCGCAGCTCCGGCGTGAGCGCCGGGGAAGGGGCCTCCTCGACGATCTTCTGGTGCCGGCGCTGGATCGAGCACTCGCGCTCGCCCAGGTGGACGACGTTGCCGTGCGCATCGGCCAGCACCTGGAACTCGACGTGGCGCGGCCGCTCGACGTAGCGCTCAACGAAGAGGCGGCCGTCGCCGAACGCCGCCAGCGCCTCCCGCCGCGCCGCTTCGAGGGCGTGGCGCAGCTCACCGCGCTCGCGCACCTCGCGCATGCCGCGCCCGCCGCCGCCGGCCGCCGCCTTGACCATCAGCGGCAGGGGCAACTCTCCGATCTCGCGCTCGGCCTGGTCGAGGTCGGTCGAGTCGCCCTCCCAGCCCGGCACGACCGGGACACCGGCCTCACGCATGAGCTGCTTGGCGCGCACCTTGTCGCCCATGGCGCTGATCGCCTCGGGCGGCGGACCGACCCAGACCAGCCCGGCGTCGAGGCAGGCTCGCGCGAAGGCGGCGTTCTCCGACAGGAACCCGTAGCCGGGGTGCACCGCCAGCGGGCGGCCCACCCGTAAGCGGGTACCCGGCCGCGCGCGGACCTCCGCCGCGGCCCGGAGGATCGCGTCGACGTTCAGGTAGCTCTCGGGCGCGGGCGGCGGTCCGAGCCGGACCGCCAGCGCGCACGCCTGGACGTGGAGCGCGTCGCGGTCGGCGTCCGAGTAGACCGCGATCGGCCGCAGGGCCAGTTCGCGGCAGGTGCGGGCGATCCGCACTGCGATCTCGCCGCGGTTGGCGATCAGCACGCCGCCGAAGGCGTTCCGCATCATCGCGACTCCCCTGGTCTGTGTCGGCCGGACGGTCGCGCCGCCGCGGTCCGTGCCGCTGGCAGCCCCGCCCTACATGCGGAAGACGCCGAACCGCGTCGGCGGGTGGGGGCCCCAGGCGCTCATCGAGAGGCCGAGCGCGAGGTACTGGCGCGTGTCGACCGGGTCGATCACCCCGTCGTCCCACAGCCGGGCCGTGGCGTAGTAGGGGTTGCCCTCGTGCTCGTACTTCTCGAGCGTGGGCGCCTTGAACGCGGCCTGCTCCTCGGGCGTCATCGTCTGACCACGCGCCCGGAGCTGGTCGAGGCGAACGGTCAGCAGCACATTGGCCGCCTGCTCGCCGCCCATCACCGAGATGCGGGCGTTGGGCCAGCTCCAGAGCAGGCGCGGGGAGTAGGCGCGGCCGCACATGCCGTAGTTGCCCGCGCCGAAGGAGCCGCCGATCAGCACCGTGAACTTCGGCACGGCGGCGTTGGCGACCGCCATGACCATCTTGGCGCCGTCCTTGGCGATCCCGCCGGCCTCGTACTCGCGCCCGACCATGAAGCCGGTGATGTTCTGGAGGAAGACGAGTGGGATGCCGCGCTGGGCGCAGAGCTCGATGAAATGGGTGCCCTTGAGCGCGCTCTCCGAGAAGAGGATGCCGTTGTTGGCGATGATGCCGACCGGGATGCCGTGGAGGTGGGCGAAGCCGCAGACCAGGGTCTCCCCGTAAAGCGCCTTGAACTCGTCGAGGCGGCTGTCGTCGACGATCCGGGCGATCACCTCGCGCGCGTCGAACGCCTGGCGCAGCGTCGGCGCGATGAGGCCGTAGAGCTCGGCCGGGTCGTAGCGCGGCGGCTCGGGCGCCTGCACGGCCCAGGGCACGGGCTTGCGCCGGTTGAGGTTGGCGACGATGCGCCGGCAGATCGCCAGCGCTTCCGCGTCATCGCGGGCGTAGTGGTCGGTCACGCCCGAGATGCGCGAGTGGACATCCGCGCCGCCCAGCTCCTCGGCGCTGACCTCCTCGCCGGTTGCCGCCTTCACCAGCGGCGGGCCGCCGAGGAAGATCGTGCCCGTGCCCTTCACGATCACCGTCTCGTCGCTCATCGCCGGCACGTAGGCGCCGCCGGCGGTCGAGGAACCCATCACGACCGCGATCTGGGGGATCCCCAGGGCCGACATGCGCGCCTGGTTGTAGAAGATGCGGCCGAAGTGGTCGCGGTCGGGGAAGACCTCGGCCTGGAGCGGCAGAAAGGCGCCGCCTGAGTCGACGAGGTAGACGCAGGGCAGTCGGTTCTGCTCGGCGATCTCCTG
>JBHOQZ010000215.1:0-1027 GCA_042408635.1 Chloroflexota bacterium | reverse complement strand
GCCCGGTGCCGGGTCACCGGCACCTCCTGTACCGCCTCGGGCGCGTTGAACAGGAAGACGTGGCGCCGGGCCAGACGGAGATGGACCGCGTTGCCGTGCTCGCGCTGGAGCTCGAGCAGATAGGTCGCCGGATCGCGCTGGAGCCGTAGCAGCGGCACCAGCGGATTGCCCGGGCGCGGTCCCGGCGGGTAGTTGATCCTGCCCATAGCGTCCTCCACTCCTACCATGGATCGCTATCGCGTGCGTCGTTGTCGATGTCACGCGGCCGGTGACACGCCCGGTTCAGCCAGGCAGTCCCGGCCGCGTGCGACCGTCGCCGAGCCGACACAGCCGGGCAGCGCGGCGTCGATCGGGCGGCGGCGGGGGCGACCGCCGAGGCGACCTCCCATGCGATACTGGCGCGGGCAGGGTTCACGGGCGAGATGGGGGAGGGGAGAGCGATGCGGCGCTTCCTGATCGACGTGGACACGGGCATCGACGACGCGGTGGCGCTCCTGATGGCGCTGCGCGCGCCCGACGTGTCGGTGGCCGGGGTGAGCGTGGTCGCGGGCAACGTGCCGGTCGGCGTGGGGCTAGAGAACACGCGGCGCGTCCTCGACCTGGCCGGGGCACCGCCCGAGGTGGCGGTGGCGCGCGGCGCCGACCGGCCGCTGATCGAGCCGCTGCAAACGGCCGAGCACGTCCACGGCGAGAGCGGCCTCGGCTCCTACCCGCTGCCACCGTCCCGGCGACCGGTCGACGCGCGACCGGCGGCACTCTGGCTGCGCGATACGCTGCTCGCCGAGCCGGCGGGCGCGGCTACGCTGGTGGCGCTCGCGCCGCTGACCAACCTCGCCCTGGCGCTGCGGCTCGATCCCGCGATCGCGCGCCGGATCGAGCGTCTGGTCGTCATGGGTGGCTCGGCCGACGGCATGGGCAACGCCACCGCGGCGGCCGAGTTCAACGTCGCGGTCGACCCGGAGGCGGCGCACATCGTCTTCCACAGCGGCCTGCCGATCACGATGGTCGGGCTCGACCCGTGCCGCCC
>JBHOQZ010000001.1:0-1110 GCA_042408635.1 Chloroflexota bacterium | reverse complement strand
CCATCGGCGTGAGGAAGAAGGTGAAGGCGTAGTAGAGGACGCCCCAGGAGGTCGTCTCCGTTAGCGCCAGCACGAGCACGAGCACCCAGCCGTAGAAGATCGGCACCCGTGTACCGGCGCCGGGCCACCAACCACCCCTCATCGGTCGTCGCCCCTCGTTCCCCTGGCCGGCCGCGCTGCCGTCCCGGCGCCGCCCGGCGCGGCGCGATCCCGCGGCTCGCGCCCTCGCCCCAGCCGCGCTACGCCTCCGGCGGCTCCCCGTCGGCGATGGGCTCCGGCAGCCACTCACGCAGGAACGGCCTGGTGCCATCGGGGCCGCGCAGGTGCAGCCAGATCGGGCCGGCGGCCGGCTCGAAGCGCAGTTCGAAGGTCAGGAAGGCGCAGCATTGCCGCTCGGCCGTGATGACCTGCAGCAGGCGCGCCGCGATCTCGGCGTCGCCCGGAAACCGCACCGCGTAGCCGTCGGGCAGGTCCGCGACCGCGTCGGCGGCCCGCATCACCGCGTGGATCGCCGCCAGTTGCCGCCGTCGCGCTGCCGCGTCGGTCAGGGTGCAGGCGATGGGTATCTCGGCCGGCGTGACCGGCTGCTCCGTCCGGCTCATGACTGCGTCCACCTCGCCGCTCGTGCCTGGCGCTGCTGGGGGTAGTGTACGTGCGGGCGGGCGCTCCGTCCAGCCACGCCGTACCTGGCGTCTCCACCCTTTCCGGGTGAAACAGCCGCGCCCGCCCGGGGCTGCCCGCCGGGGGCTCGAAGCCCCGGGCGGGCAGCTCCGCGCTCAGCCTGCGACGGCCGCTGATGGAGGTTGCCGCAATCACCGGCCTAGGAGTCGGCGGGCTGATGGAGGTTGCGGAATTAATGCGTGGATGCGATCGGCGGGCTGGAGCCCGCGGGATGTGACGCGTTCGCCGCGTCCGCCCGGGGTGAGCCGCGAGCACTACCCACAGCAGCGCCGCCGCGTCCGCCACGTCTGCCCGGTCGCCCGGGAGTGAACCCCCGGGCGACCGGGCAGACGTGGCGGACGCGTTGCTTCGTGCGCGCTGCAGCCCGCCGATCGCATTCCCCGCGCTAATTCCTCAATCTCCATCACCCCCGGGCGGCCGGGCGGACGC
>JBHOQZ010000204.1:0-1612 GCA_042408635.1 Chloroflexota bacterium | reverse complement strand
CGGCGGCCGAGCGGGCCCACCCCGAAAGCATCGGCGAAGCGCTCGGCGTGCGACGCCACACCCACGAGGTGCTCGACCAGCCCCTGGCGCTGGCCGGCCGCGTTCCTGGAATGGGCGAACGGGGTCATGGGCGTGCCTCCTCCACGTCGGCGCTGGCGCGGTTACCCGAGCCGATGACTCATCCTTGGCGGCGGGGGTGCGTTTTGCTACACCGGGCGCGGCGCGCTTGCCGACGATCGGCTCGATCGGCCGTGTGGAGGGGGACGAAGGCCGGGGTGCGGTGGTCGGCCGGGTGCGGGGGCGTGGTTCACGGGCGGGAGGGGACTCTGCTATAATCGGGGGCATCCAACCGCGCGGGCCAAGGCCCCGACTGCACGGCCCGTGAGGCAGACGTGGCAGGAGGCGGCATGAAGTCGTACCCCTCAAAGGCGATTCGCAACGTCGGCTTGTTCGCCCACGGCGGCTCGGGCAAGACCAGCCTCGCCGAGGCGATGCTCTTCGCCAGCGGCACCATCTCGCGCCAGGGCCGGGTTGAGGAGGGCACCACCACCTCCGACTACGACCCCGAAGAGGTGCGCCGCAAGATCTCCGTCCAGCTCTCGCTGCTCCCCTTCGAGTGGAACGGCTGCAAGGTCAACCTCATCGACAGCCCCGGCTACTTCGACTTCGTCGGCGAGGTCAAGGAGGCCGTGCGCGTCGTCGAGGGTGCCGTCCTCGTTTTCACCGCGCTCACCGGCGTCGAGGTCGGCACCGAGCAGGCCTGGAACTACTGCGGCGAAGCCGGCTGCAGTCGCCTCGCGTTCATCAACAAGATGGACCGCGAAAACGCCAACTTCGAGCGTACCCTCGAGCAGCTCCAGAGCCGCCTCGGCCCCAGCCTCGTGCCCGTGCAGCTCCCCATCGGCGCCGAGGCGCGCTTCACAGGCGTAGTCGACCTGATCGAGCAGAAGGCGTACATCGGCCCCCAGGCCGAGCCGGGCGAGATCCCCGCCGACCTGCGCGACGCCGTCCAGAGCGCGCGCGAGAGGCTGATCGAGGCGGTCTGCGAGCAGGACGACGACCTGATCAACAAGTATCTCGAGGGCGAGGAGCTGACCCCCGACGAGTTGCGCCGGGGTCTGCGCACCGGCGTGCTCGCGAGCAAGATCGTGCCGGTGCTCGTCGGCTCCGCGTCGACCAACGTGGGCGTGCGCACCCTCCTCGACGCCATCACCGCTTACCTGCCCTCCGCCGCCGATCGCCCGGTCGAGGCGACCAACCAGCAGACAGGCCAGCGCGAGCAGCTCGAGCCCGTCGACAGCTCGCCGCTGGCCGCGCTCGTCTTCAAGACAGCCGCCGACCCATTCCGCGGCAACCTCACCTATATCCGCGTCTACTCGGGTGTCCTCAAGTCTGATTCGACCGTCTACAACAGCTCGCGCCAGCACGACGAGCGGATCGGCCAGCTCTTCATGCTCCGCGGCAAGAGCAGCGAGCCGGTGGCCCAGCTCGGGGCGGGCGACATCGGCGCCGTCGCCAAGCTCCAGAACACCGGCACCAGCGACACCCTCTGCGGGCGCGACCACCCGCTCGTGCTGGCGCCCGTGGTCTTCCCGCGCCCGCTCTACAGCGC
>JBHOQZ010000203.1:0-1706 GCA_042408635.1 Chloroflexota bacterium | reverse complement strand
CTCGCCGGCGGCCGCCGCGTCCCCGGCCGCCGCGGCGAGCCCGCTCGCGCTCGCGCCGGCCACGGGCGAGCCTATCAAGGTGGGTGGCATCTTCGACCTGAGCGGTGGCACCGCCGACGTCGGCGTGCCCTACGCCGAGGGCGTGCGCGACTATGTGAAGTACATCAACGAGCGCGGCGGCATCAACGGCCGGCCGATCCAGCTCAAGGACATCGACTACGCCTACCAGGTGCCCAAGGCGCTCGAGGCGTACAACCAGCTCGTCAAGAACGACGGCGTCTCGATCATCATGGGCTGGGGCACCGGCGACACCGAGGCGATGAAGGAGTTGATCGCCCGCGACAAGGTGCCGTTCATGTCCGCCTCCTACTCGGAGAACCTGGTCGAGAACGTCAACCAGACGCCCTACAACTTCATGATCGGCGTGACCTACTCCGATCAGATGCGGATCGCGCTCCGCTGGATCAAGGACAACTGGAAGGACCCGAGCCGCAACCCGACCGTCGCTTGGATCTACAACGACAGCGGCTTCGGCAAGAGCCCGCTGGCCGACGGCGAGGCCTACGCCAAGCAGATCGGCGTCGACAAGGTCGACGAGCAGATCGTGGCGCTGACCGCACTCGACGCCACGCCGCAACTGCTGGCGATGCAGGCGAAGAACCCCGACTACGCCATCATCCAGGAGACCGCGCAGGCGACCGCCACGATCCTCAAGGACGCCAAGAAGCTCGGGCTCAAGACGCAGTTCATTGGCCTCAACTGGGCCGCCGACGAGAACGTGCTCAACCTCGCCGGCGACGCCGCGGAGGGCTACATGGGCACGATCCCGTTCGCCTTCGTCTACGAGGACACGCCCGGCATCAAGGAAGCGGTCGACTACGCCCGCAGCCAGGGCCGCGACGTCTCGAAGCTGACGCTGCGCTACGTCCAGGGCTGGGTGACGATGAAGGTCTTTGCCGAGGCGCTCAAGCGCTCGGGCGGCAAGACCGACGGCGAGAGCATCAAGGCCGCCCTCGAGACGCTGCGCGACTTCGACACCGGCGGCGTCTGCGACAACATCACCTTCACCCCCGAGAGTCACAAGGGCGCGCGCAAGCTCAAGATGTACCAGGTGAAGGGCGGCAAGTGGCAGCCCATCACCGGCTTCATCGAGGCGACGCGCTAGATGCTCACGCTCAACAACGTCGAGGTCATCTACGACGACGTCATCCTCGTCCTCAAGGGGCTGTCGCTGCACGTGCCGGAGGGCAGGATCGTGGCGCTGCTGGGCGCCAACGGCGCCGGCAAATCGACGACGCTCAAGGCGATCTCGGGGCTGCTCCGCGCCGAAGACGGCCGCGTCACCGACGGCTCGATCTCATTTCTGGGCCGGCGGATCGACAACCTCGACGCCGCCGACGTCGTGCGCCTGGGCATCTTCCAGGTGATGGAGGGCCGGCGCGTCTTCGAGCACCTCTCCGTCGAGGAGAACCTGCGCGCCGGCGCCTACATCCATGCCGGCCTGGGCGGCTTCGGGGGCGCGAGCGGCTTCGCGCGCGACCTCGCCCGCGTCTACGACCTCTTCCCTCGGCTGCGCGAGCGGCGCCACGGCCTGGCAGGCTACCTCTCCGGTGGCGAGCAGCAGATGCTCGCCATCGGAGAGGTAGCCTGCCAGGCCGTGGCGCCGCTCGCGCAGCCGAGGGAAGAGGTCGTAGACGCGGGCGAGG
>JBHOQZ010000200.1:0-2381 GCA_042408635.1 Chloroflexota bacterium | reverse complement strand
CGGCGGCCGGAGGACTCGCAGCCGGGCCGCTGGCCGACCCGCTCCCGGTGCCGCCCGACGGGGTCGCGGCCGGCTGGCAGCCGACGACGAGGGCAACCAGGCTGAGCAGCCAGAGGGCGCGCGACAGCGCCTTGGGTGCGGCGCGCCCCCGGGCCGCACCCGAGAGGCGCGAGGCGATGCCACGATTCATCGGTGACGCTTCCTCTCCAGGCAACTTCTGCGCGTTCTTGCGCGCGTCATGGTAACACGCGGCGCGCCCGGCTTGCCCGTACCGCTGCCACCCCGGGCGCGCGCCGCGCCCAGGGTTCGTCGCCCATTTGACGGTGCGAACGGGTCAACGGGGTTGACGTAACGGCCGACAGCAGGCATACTCGGGTCGCTAAGGGAAGGAAGCGTCAGCCTGGCCGGCTCCGTCTAGAGGTGGAGCGGCGGGCCGGCGCAAAGCGCCTGTCGTGGAGCGGCTGGCTGGGGGCGCTCCACCGCACCCCCGTGTTCGGCGGCCCGGACCCGGGCCGGCCGCGCGCTCCACCGCGACCCGGACGCGCCTGCCCACGCGTCCAGAGCGGATCTGGAGGGAGACACCGTGTGGTTTCGCCTGCTCCGCGCGGCGTGTGCCGCCGCGCTGCTGCTGCTCCTCCCGTGCGCCCCGGCCGGGGGACTTTCTGGCCTCGACGAGCAGCCGCGGGCGGCCGCGGCCGTGCTTAGGGGGATGTCGAACGAGGCGCGCGCGCTCCGGTTCGGCATCTACCCCGGCGGGCCGACGGGGGAGGTCCGCCACGCGGCGCCGGTGGACCAGAGCACCGTGTTCGAGCGCGTGCGCGAGCTGCGGCGCGCCACCGCCCACCTGGGCCGGCCGCTCGTCGTCCACCTCTACATCTCCTGGTACCAGGACGACGCCTACTGGATCAACCACGAGCTCGACCGCTACCACGCGGCGGGTTGCGCCGTCATCTACTCGGTGCGCTACGAGCCGCCAGCCGGGCGCGAGGGCGACGCCGAGGGGTTCGCGCGCTACGTGCGCGAGTTCGCCCGACGCCACGGCAACCACCCCGGCCTCTACCGGCTCGTGGTCGGCAACGAGGCGAACGTCGTCGGCGTGGCCGCCGGGTCGGACGGGCGCCACGCCCGCGCCATCGATGCGGTGGCGCTCGGGACGATCGCCGCCCGCGAGGAGCTCGACCGGATCGGCTCGCGCGCCGAGGTCGGCGTCAACTTCGGCGTCACGCACCACGAGCTCGACGCGGCGTTCCTGCAGGAGCTGCAGGCGCTCGGAGGGCAGCGTTTCCGCGCCGCGCTTGGGTTCGTCGGCATCAACGTCTATCCGGGGCTCTGGCCGCCGATCGACACCGGCGACCCCTATCTGGACATGCTCGAGAGCCTCACGGGCGCGCGCGCCAGCCTGGAGCTGGCCGGGCTGGAACCCGCGCTGCCGCTCGACATCCTCGAGAACGGCTTCCCGACGCCCGACGAGGACGAACACCACGTGCGGTTCGACGGCTTCTTTCGGGCGGTCGTCGACCACCACCGAGCGCTGAACATCGACGGCTACGCCTGGTTCAGCCTGTGGGACGCCGATTCCGGCTCGCCCGACCGCTATGCCCACTACGGCCTGCTTCGCTCCGACCTCTCACTCAAGCCCGCTTTCGAGCGCTACCGCGCCCTCCTCGCCGACACCCGCTGATCGGCCCGGCTCGCCGCCAGGGCGGTTGGGCGGCGCGGCTCAACCGCCCTGGCGGCGAGCGACCACGAGCAGGTGGGGGCTGGTGCCGAGCAGTGAGGGCTCGGCTTCGACGGCGCGGATCAGATCGAGCAACAGCCCGCGCCGCTCGTCGTCTGCCCACCAGTCGGCGAAGGTCGGGAGGAAGCCGCCCGGTCCCTCGACCGCCAGGAGGGCGTCGACGGCGAAGCCGGTCGCCGCGACCTCGTCGGCGAGCTCGTCGGGCCGGTGGAAGTAGGCGGTGGTGAAGTAGTCGGGGTGGTTGTCGGGGTTGCGGTGCTGGCCGGTGGCCAGGTCGGCCTGCACGATCGCGCGGAAGCGCGGATCGAGCAGGTAGCCGTGCCGCAGACCGTCCAGCAGCGAAGCGAACCGGGAGATGCCGGCCGCGAACACGACGCCGCCCGGCCGCAGCACGCGCCGCGCCTCGGCCAGCGCCCGGAGCCGATCGGCCCGGTCGGTGAGGTGGTAGAGCGGCCCCAGCAGCAGCACGGCGTCGACGCTGGCGTCGGGCAGATCGACGGCGCGCGCGTCGCTCGCCCGGGCGCTGGCGAGCGGCACCGCGGGAGGCTCGGCGGCGGCGCGCAGCGCCAGGTCGACGTGCAGCGGCAGCAGGTCGCGCAGGTGGACGCGGTAGCCCTGGCGCGCGAGCGGCAGCGCGTAGACG
>JBHOQZ010000193.1:0-1007 GCA_042408635.1 Chloroflexota bacterium | reverse complement strand
GGTCGACGCGCGCCGCGTAGCCCGGCCGGATCAGCGTGGTCGAGTCCAGCTCCTCCACCACCGCCGGCCCGGCGATGCGGGCGCCCGCGCCCAGCCGATAGCGGTCGTAGACCGGGCAGGGCACGTGCTCGGCCGCCTCGGCGAAGTAGACGGCGCGCGTGCCCTTGCGCGCGGCCTCGGCGTCGGTCGCGCCGGCGGGCGGCGTGTAGAGCCGGGGCGGCGCGATCTTCCCAAGTGCAGTGAGCCGGAGGTTGACGACCTCGACCGGCTCGCCGGGCACGCTGTAGCCGTAGGCGCGCGCGTGCTCGGCGTGGAACGTTTCGCGTACCGCAGCGAGTGCCGCCGCGTCGACCTGGCCGACCGGCAGCCGGATCGGGAGCTCGAAGCTCTGACCGACGTAGCGCAGCTCCGCCTGCCGGTCGAACGCGACCGCCTCGGCCGAGACGCCCTCGCGCGCCAGCGCCGCCCCACCCTGCTCCTCCAGCTCGCGAAAGGCGCACTCGACCTCAGCCGGATCGAGCTGCGCGACCGGCCGCACCAGCGTGCGCGTGTACTCGTGCTTCAGGTCGCTTACCAACAGCCCGAGCGCCGAGGCGGTCCCGGGGCTCATCGGCACCACCACCGTCGGGATGCCAAGTGTGTCCGCCAAACTGTTGGCGTGCAGCGGCCCCGCACCGCCGAAGGCGACCAGCGCGAAGTCGCGCGGGTCGTAGCCGCGCTGGACCGACACGAGCCGCAGCGCTCCCACCATGGCGGCGTCGGCGATGTCGACGATCCCCTGGGCGACGCGCACGCTGTCGAGGCCGAGCGGCGCGGCGCAGCGGTCGTGGATCGCCCGGTGCGCCGCCTCGACGTCCAGGCGGATTTCGCCGCCGAGGAAGAAGTCGGGATTGAGCCGCCCGAGCACCAGGTTCGCGTCGGTCACGGTCGGCTCCGTCCCGCCGCGGCCGTAGCAGGCCGGCCCGGGGTCGGCGCCGGCGCTGCGGGGCCCGACCCGCAGGCCGCCG
>JBHOQZ010000191.1:0-4089 GCA_042408635.1 Chloroflexota bacterium | reverse complement strand
GCCGCCCCGCTCGACCGCCTGGAGCGCCAGCGTCGGCCGGTAGACCACCCGGCGGCCGTCGGCCAGCGTCACCTGGAGGTCGGTCGGGGGAGCGCCCCAGCCGATCCCGGCGGCGTCGAGCGCGGCGCGCAGGCGCGCCTGGAGCGAGTCGGTCACCGCTAGTTCCGGAGCGGCCGGCCGGTGGCGAGCATCGCCCGCATGCGCTCGAGCGTCTTCGGCTCGCGGCAGAGCGCGACGAACGCCGCCCGTTCGAGGTCGAGGTTGTCCTGCTCCTCCACCCACTGCGGCTCGGTCAGGTCGCCACCCGAGAGGATGGAGGCGAGGTGGCGCGCGATCACCGCATCGTGCTCGGTCGCGAAGCCGCCGGCCTGGAGCGTCCAGACGCCGAGCGTGAGCATCGCCAGCGCCCCACGGCCGGCCGCGTAGATGATCGGGCCGCGGATGGGCGGACGGTAGTCGACCGCGAGAGCGATCGCGAGCGCCTTCGCCTCGTGGAGCAGGTGGTCGCGGTTCATCACGATCCGGTCGGTGGGCTGGAGGAAACCCCACTCGCGCGCCTCGGCGGCGCTGCCGCTCACCTTCGCCATGGCGATCGTCTCGAAGATGCGCCGTAGCGGCCCGGTGACGTCCCCGCCCGCCTGCGCGACCGGGCTGACGACGCGCCGCAGGAGCTCCTTGCAGCCGCCGGCCGCCGGCACGAGGCCGACGCCCGGCTCGACCTGGCCCATGGTGGTCTCGGCGGCGGCGCAGATCGCGGCGGCGGCCATCGCCACCTCGGCACCGCCGCCCAGCGTCATGCCGTGGATCGCCGCCACGACGGGCCGGCGGCAGTAGCGCAGCGCCATGAGCGCGTCCTGCAGCTCGCGCACCGCCGCCTCGATCCGGTCGTGCTGGCCAGCCTCGGCCGCCTGGAGGACCGCCTGGAGGTTGGCGCCGGCCGAGAAGTGCTCGCCCTGGTTGCCCACCACCAGCGCGGCCCAGTTCCGCTCGACCTCCTCGACCGCCTCGCGCAGCATCGCCGCGATCGCCTCGTCGAGCGCGTTGGCCCGGCTGTGGAACTCGAAGCAGAGGACGCCGTCGCCCAGGTCGACCAGGCTCGCGCTCCCGTTGCGGCGCACCTCGCGCCCCTGTGCCTTGAGGTCGAGCAGCACGAGCGCCTTCGGGTCGCGCGGCAGCGGCTGATACGCCTTCGTCGCCAGGTCGTAGTACTCGGTCGGGCGGCCGTCGACGTAGCGGTAGAAGGTGGGAAGGCCGGTCGCCAGCATCTCGTCGACCCAGGCGGGCACCTCGATCCCCTCGGCGCGCATCCGCTCGCGCGTCTCGGCGACCCCGAGCGCGTCCCAGATCTCGAAGGGGCCCATTTCGTGGGCGAAGCCCCAGCGGCTCGCCTGGTCGAGCGCCACGAAGTTGTCGGCGATCTCGGGCACGCGCCGGGCGGCGTAGGCGAGGCTCTGGCCCAGGATCTGCCAGACGAGCCGCCCGGCGCGGTCGTCCTGCGCGACCAGGAAGCGCAGCCGCTCGGGCAGCGAGCGGATCTGGCTCGCGGCCTGGAGCGAGGGGATCTCGACCGGGCGGGGCGGGCGATACTCGAAGGTGGTCAGGTCGAGCGGCCAGAACTCGCGCTTGCCGCCCTCGCGCACCTCCTTGTAGAACCCCTGGCCGGTCTTGTTGCCGAGCCAGCCGCGCTGCGTCATCGCCTCCTCGAGCGCGACCACGTGCGGGTCGCGCAGCACCTCGCGCGACTCGTCGTGCGGGATGGCGGCGTAGAGGTTGCGCCGGACCGAGATCGACACATCAGCCCGACGATGTCTTGGAGGCGAAAGGTGGCCGAGCGGGGCCGCCCGATCAGGGGCCCGGCGATGGCGTCGACCTCCTCGACCGTGTAGCCGTGGGCGAGCTCGTAGGCCAGCGCCCGCGTGCCGTTGATGCCGGCGATCCGGTTGCCGATGAAGTTCGGCGTGTCCTTGCAGACGACGACACCCTTGCCCAGCGTCTCCGGGCCGATGCGGCGCATCGCTTCGACGACCTCGGGGTCAGTGTCGTCGGTCGGGATGAGCTCGAGCAGCTTGAGGTAGCGCGGCGGGTTGAAGAAGTGGGTGCCGAGAAAGCGGCGGCGGAACGCCTCCGAGCGCCCCGCGGCGATCCGGTGGATCGGGATGCCGTTGGTGTTCGAGCTGACGATGGCGTCGGGCTTGACCACGCCCTCGAGGCGCGCCATGAGCTGCTGCTTCACCTCGAGGTTCTCGACGATCGCCTCGACGATCCAGTCGGCGGCGCGCAGCCGCTCGACGTCGTCGACGAGGTTGCCGGGCCGGACCAGTCGCTGGGCTGCCTGGCTCATGAAGCTGGGCGGTCGCGCGTTCTTCGCCCGCTCGGGCCCGGCCAGCACGATCCGGTTGCGGACGGCGGGGTGCTCGAGCGTGAGCCCGCGCCGCTCCTCCTCCGGCGTGAGCCGGTCGGGGGCGATGTCGAGCAGATCGACGGGCACCCCGGCGTTGGCGAGGTGGGCGGCGATCGCCGCGCCCATGGTGCCCGCGCCGATCACCGCGGCGCGGGCGAGTTGAAACGCCATCTCTCCCCCCTCGCTGTGTCCTGCCCCCCTGGCCTGCCGCCGTCAGCGCGCTCGCGGGCCGTCGTCCGGGTATCGGGCGGCAGTCCCTGCACCCGGGGTTCGGCCCGACCACACGGGGATCACGATCTGATGCGCTGCTACGCGCGGCGGTCCCTTCGCCCGGGGTTCGGCCCGCCTACACCCTGGGCGAGCAGGCTACGGGCGCAGCGCCTGCACGCCCTGGCGCATCATCTCGCGGAAGATGATGAGCCGCTGGATCTCCGAGGTGCCCTCGTAGATCTGCATGACCTTGGCGTCGCGCATATACTTCTCGACCGGGTACTCGCGCGAGTAGCCGTAGCCGCCGAAGATCTGAACCGCCTCGGTCGTGTGGCGCATGCACATGTCGGCGGCGAACGCCTTGGCGTAGGAGGCCTCGCGCGCCGCGCGCTGGCCGTGGTCAAGCAACCATGCGGCGTGCCAGACGAGCTGGCGGGCGGCGGCGATCTCCATCGCCATGTCGGCGAGCTTGAACTGGATGGCCTGGTACTGGGCAATTGCCTGACCCTGGACGCGGCGCTGCTGGGCGTAGTCGAAGGCGTGCTCCATGGCGGCGCGGGCGAGGCCGACGCTGGCGGCGGCCACGCCGGGCCGCGAGCCGTTGAACACCGCCATGGCGATCGCGAAGCCGTCACCCTCGCGCCCGATCCGGTTGTACTCGGGCACGCGCACGTCCTGGAAGACGACCTCGGCGGTGTTGGCGGCGCGCTGGCCCATGGTGTCCTCGTGGCGTGGCACCGACACGCCGGGGGTGTCGCGCGGCACCCAGAAGCAGGAGAGCGCCTTGTGGCCGGCGCCCTTGTCGGTGACGGCGAAGACGGAGAACCAGCGGGCGACCGTGCCGCCGGAGATGAACCGCTTGGTGCCGTTGAGCACGTAGTCGTTGCCGTGCTTGACGGCGGTCGTCTGGATGCCGGCCACGTCCGAGCCGGCCTCGGGCTCGGTCATGCAGTAGGAGACGATGGTGCACTCGCGGGTGACGGCGGGGAGCCACTCGCGCTTCTGCTCGTCGCTGCCGGCGGCCAGCACCGGGCCGCAGCCGAGCGAGTTGATGCCGAGGGCGACGTTGATGCCGGCGCAGCCGGCGGCCAGCTCCTCCCAGACGAGGCAGTTGTCGAAGTAGCCGAGGCCCTGACCGCCGAACTCGGTCGGGATGGTGAGGTTCATCAGCCCGACATCGAACGCCTTCCGGGCGACAGGCCAGGGGAACTCGGCGGTGCGGTCGTAGTGGAGCGCGACGGGGGCGATCTCCCTCTGCGCGAACTCGCGCGCGAGGCCCTGGATCGCCAGCTGCTCCTCGGTCAAGGCGAAATTGATCACGCTCTCCTCCCTCCGCTGCCCCTTGCCACGCGCGGCATCCGTTCTGGAAACGATAGCCGATGCCCCGAGAGTCCACAAGCGCCGTCCCCTCGCCGGGGGTAGTGCCGGGAGCGGTGGTCGCGGGAACCGGTCGGCCGCGTTGGGGAGAGGCGGCGAGC
>JBHOQZ010000127.1:0-6931 GCA_042408635.1 Chloroflexota bacterium | reverse complement strand
GCCGTCGTCAGCACCGGCAGGCCGACCAGCGCCACCACCAGCGCCACCACCAGCGCCGTCAGCCCGCGGCTGCGCCAGATCGATCGCGATCGCATCCCCGAAACCCTCTCTTCTGTGCTCATGTGCCGTGTCTCGGCTCGCTGGAGCGGCATTGACCGGGACGCGCTGGCCAGCCGCGCCCGACGCGTGGGCCGCCCGGCCCGTCGACCGATCCGGCGACCCACCACCCGCTCTCCTTCCTCGCCTAGCCTAGCGCACCGCCACCCATTAGTCAAATCTAATGCTGGATTAGGTGAGCCTAACGCGGCCGATCAGTCGTCGGCGGCGTGGCCTGCCTCGTCGGCGCGGATTGCGAGCGGCGCCGGCGCGCTCTGGCGCCACCTTGGCGCGCGCAGGTTCCGCAGGAGCGCCTGGAGGTCGTCGAAGTAGGTGTACATCACCGGCACGAGCACGAGCGTGAGCAGGGTCGAGCTGATGACGCCGCCCAGCACCACGACCGCCAGCGGCGCCCGGCTCTCCGCCCCCGCCTCGAACTTGAGCGCGAGCGGGATCATGGCGCAGACGATCGTGGCCGTGGTCATCACGATGGGCCGCAGCCGCGTCTGGCCCGCCTCGAGCAGTGCCTCTAGGCGGCCGCGGCCCCGCGCCCGCAAGGTGTTGGTGTAGTCGACGAGCAGGATGGCGTTCTTCGCTACGATGCCCATCAGCATGACCATGCCGATCATCGAGAAGAGGTTGAAGGTGTTGCCGGTGACGAAGAGGCCGAGGAACGCTCCGACCAGCGCCACCGGCAGCGCGAACAGGATCGCCAGCGGCTCGAGCCAGCTCTCGTAGAGCGCCACCAGCAGCATGTAGATCAGGAGCACCGAGAGGGCGAGCGCGCTCAACAGCGCGGCCAGCGCCTGGTCGAGCTGCTGCGCCTGGCCGGTGAGCGTGTAGCTGTAGCCCGGCGGCACGGGCGTCGGCGCCATGGCGGCGCGGAAGTCCCGGACCACGTCGCCGAGCGGGCGGCCGACGACGCTGGCGCTGAGCGTCACGATCGTCTGCCGATCCTGGCGCTGGATCTGGGAGGGGCTCGTGCCCGACTCGAACCGGGCGACCTGGCCGAGCCGGATCATCTGCCCGCCCGCGGTGCGCAGCGGCAGGTTGGCGAGCGTGTCGAGGTTGAGCCGGTTGGCGTCATCCGCGATCACGGTCACGTCGATCCCGGTCTTGCCGGCCGGCTGGAACGTGGTCACGACCGTGCCGCCGATGCTGGTGCGCACCGCCGTGGCGACCTGCTGGGTGGTGATCCCCAGGTCCGCCATCCGGGCCGGGTCGACCACGGCGCGCACCTCGGGCAGACTCGTGTTGGCGTTGTTGCGCACGTCGGCGATGCCGGGCACGGTGCGGGCCGTCGCCTCGACCTGCCCGGCGAGCTGCTGGAGCGTGGTCAGATCCTCGCCAGCCAGGCGGATGGTGAGCGCGGCGCCGCCCCCGCCGGCCAGCGGATTGTCGACGGTGTACTGGACCGAGACGTTGCCCAGCCGCGCGGTCTGGGGCCGCAGCGCCGCGATGACGTCGAAGACGCTGTGCGAGCGCTGGGAGCGGTCGACCAGCCCGACGGTAAGCCGGGCCTGGTTCGAGCCCGTGGTGCCGTAGCCGCCGCCGACGCCGACCGAGGTGAAGACGCCGCTCACCTCCGGCACGTTGCGCAGGAGCGCCTCGATCTGGCGCACCGCCGCGTCGGTCGTCTGGAGGTTGGTGCCGGGCGGGAGCTGGACGCTGACCGTGAACTGCCCCGAGGCCTCGCTCGGCGCGTATTCGGTGCCGACCAGGCGCAGCGGGATGAAGGCGAGCGCGGCCGCCAGCGCGGCGGCGCCGAGCAGCACGACCAGGGGGCGGCAGTGGAGCGCCACGTGCAGCACGCGACGGTAGGCCCGGCCGAGGTGGTCGAACCCGCGCTCCCAGGCGGCGGTGAAGCGGCTCCACCAGCCCCGGCGGCCGCCAGCCTCGCCCTCGTGGCGCAGCCAGCGCGAGGCGAGCATCGGGGTGAGCGTGAACGAGATGAACAGCGAGAACAGCGTCACCGTCGCCACGGTGAGCCCGTACTCCTTCAGCAGCTTGCCGACATTGCCCTGCATGAACGCCACGGGCAGGTAGACCACCACGTCGCAGAGCGTGATCGCGATCGCGGCCAACCCGATCTCCGAGCGCCCCTTGAGCGCCGCGATCAGCGGCGATTCGCCCAGCGTCAGGTGCCGGTGGATGTTCTCGAGCACGACGATCGAATCGTCGACCAGGATGCCGATCGAGAGGGCGAGCGCCATCAGCGTCATCATGTTGATGCTGAAGCCGAGCGCCCAGGTGACGAGGAAGGTCGAGATGAGCGAGGTGGGGATCGCGAAGAGGACGATCGCGACGTTGCGCCAGGTGTGGAGGAAGAGCAGCAGCACCGCGGCAGTGAGCACGATCGCCAGCAGCAGGTCGGTCTGCACCGCTTCGAGCGAGTTGCGCGTGAAGCGCGAGGCGTCGTTGGTGACGACCAGGTGCACGTCCTCGGGCAGCCCCTGCTCGATCTGGGCGAGCGTGGCGCGCACGTCGTCGGCGACCTGGAGGGTGTTGGCGTCGGACTGCTTGGTGATCGAGAGGCCGACGGCATCCTGGCCGTTGTAGCGCTGGTACTGGGTGATGTCCTTGTAGCCGAGGGTGACCGTCGCGACTTCCGCCAGGTGGATCTCGCCCCCCGCGCCGTTGCTGGCGACCACCAGGCGGCCCAGGTCTTCGGGCGTCTGGAACGTGCCCACCGTGCGGATGTTGACGTTGAGCTCGCCCCGGTTGACCGAGCCCGCGGGCACGTCCACGTTGGTGCGCTGGAGCGCGGTCTGGATCTGGTCGAGCGTGACGTCGTAGGCGGCGAGCTTCGCGTAGTCGACCGCGACCTCGACCTGCTGCTGGAGCCCGCCGATGATCTGAACGTCGGCCACGCCCACGACCGACGCTAGGCGCGGCTGGACGAGCCGGTCGGCCAGGTCGTAGATCTGGTCGAGCGGTCGCTTACCCGTCACCGCGATGTTGATGATCGGGCTGGCGTTCGGGTCGGCCTTGTTGACCGAGATGGTGCCGATGTCGGCGGGCAGGCGCGCTCGCAGCGCGCCGATGCGCTGGTTCGCCTCGATGGCCGCAGCGTTGACGTCGGCGCCCTCGGCGAGCTGGAGGCTGATGTTGGCGCGGCCCTGCGAGGAGGTCGACCCCAGGCTGAAGACGCCTGGCACGCCCGAGAGGCCGTCCTCGGCCACCTCGGCCACCAGCTTCTCGACGTCGCCGGGTGAGGCGCCGGGATAGGTGATGTTCACGCCGACGAACGGGAAGGTGATGTTGGGCAGGCGGTCGACCTTCATCAGCCGCAGCGAGACCAGGCCCATGATCACCAGCGCCACGATGAGCATGAGCATCGCCAGCGGCCGTTTGATGGCAAGCTGGGTGAGTCCCACGGGGTCTGCTCCTTATCGCCGACAAGACGAGGGGGTTGCGGGATCGTGGCCTAGCCGGCGCCACGGTTCGCGGAGCGGCACCCCCGGATTGCCGTCCCGCTGCAGAGTCAGCATACTGCCGGAGTGTGAGAACGCGATTGGCAAATGGTGAAGACCCGGTGAAGACCCGCCCTGCGCCCGGGCGCCCGGGCAGGTCGTGCCCCGAAGGGAAAGGAGCCGCGATGCGACTGGATGAGCTGCCGCACCTGGAGCTGGCGCACCTCCCGACGCCGCTGGAGGAGGCCCACCGCCTCGCGGCCGCCATCGGCGGGCCCGACGGCCCACGCCTCTTCGTCAAGCGCGACGACCTGACCGGCCTCGGCCTCGGCGGCAACAAGGCGCGCAAGCTCGAATACCTGCTGGCGGCGGCGGGGGCGGAGGGCGCCGACTGCGTGATCACGATCGGCGCCCTCCAGTCGAACCACTGCCGCATCACGGCCGCGGCCGCGGCGCGGCTCGGCCTCGACTGCTACCTCGTGCTGACGCCGCCGTTCGTGGGTGAGGGTCAGGGCAGCGCCCTCCTCGACGCCCTGCTCGGCGCCCGACTCGTCAGGGTCGAGAGCCGTGACCCCGCCGACGTCCAGGACCGCGTCGATCGGCTGATCGAGGAACTGCGCAGCGTCGGGCGGCGTCCCTACCTCATCCCGGTCGGTGGGTCGAACCCGCTCGGCGCGGCCGGCTACGTGCGTGCCATGCGCGAGCTGGCAGAGCAGTGTCGCCAGCTCGGGATCCGCCCGACCCACGTTGTCCACGCCAGCGGCTCGGCGGGCACGCAGGCGGGCGTCGAGGTTGGGTGCCGCGCCTGCCTGCCCGAGACGCGGGTGCTCGGCGTGGCGGTGAGCCGCCCGGCCGCCCAGCTCGCAGCGAACGTGGCTCAGCTCGCCCAGGCCACCGCCGACTTCCTCCAGCTCTCGCAGACGATCCAGGCCGAGGCGATCGAGATCGACGATCGCCACTACGGCAGCGCCTACGGCGAGTTGACCGACGGTGCGGTCGAGGCGATGGCGCTGGCCGCACGCCACGCCGGGATCTGCCTCGATCCCGTCTACTCGGCCAAGGCACTGGCCGGGCTGATCGCCGGGGTGCGCGAGGGCCGTCTCACCCGCGCCGACACGGTCGTCTTCATCCACACCGGTGGCATCCCGGCCCTCTTTGCCTACAACGAGGGCATCCTCGCCCGGTTGCCGGCGCCCTGAACGCGTGCCAAAGGGCGGCGGGACGTTCGGACCCCGGTCGCCACCCGGTCCCCAGCCGATTCCGTGAGCCGGCACACGTGCTCCGGCCCGCGGCGCAGTCTAGCGTTGGTGCGCGGGATATCACGCCACGGCTGTCGCCGAGGTCGACCGCGGCACACGGACCTGAATGCGTGCGAGGCGTGGGTTATGTCGAACTGGGCCGTCACCGCCGTCTCGACCGCGGGCGGGATGCGCCGCGCCCTCCTGGTGGCTTTGTCCCCCCACCCGCCTATGCCGGGGTCGAGTAGCGGCCGGCGGGGACGCCCCCTGTCCCCCACATCCCGCACCCTCTATGCGGGTGGCGGGGCCGCGCCCTCCGAGAACAGCTCGTCGATGAGGCGCCTGAGGCGGTCGGGGGAGTTTGTGGCGGCGGAGTCGACCCCGGCGGCCAGCACCTCGCGCACCTTCAGCGCGGCCAGCTCGGCCGCCTCGGTCGTCAGGGTCGAGGTGGTACCCGTGTAGATCACCTGGTCGATCAGCAGCTCGGGGTCGAGCGTCCAGGGGCTGACGGCGTAGCCGGCCGCGTGCGCCGCCTCGACCAGCGCCCGGTCGACCAGCAGCGCGAAGGGGTGGATCGCGTCCGCTCCGACCGCGCGGGCGGCGGCCACCGGGTCCGGCAGCGCCGAAGCGTAGATGATGCCCGTGGCGATGGCGGGATCGAGCGCCTTGACCTCGGCCAGCAGCGGGTGGTCGAAGGAGATGATGATCACCTGCCGCTCCATCGCGTGGCGCCGGATCGCGCGCACCGTGTGCTCGGCGTAGCCGGGGTAGCGCTCGTCCGGCTGCTTCAACTCGATGGCGAGCGGGCAGCGGGGCCGGGCCCACTCCAGCAGCTCGTCGAGGGTCGGCAAGCGGGTGCCGCGGTACTCGGGGCCGTGGTGGGCGCCCGCGTCGAGCGCCTTCAGCTCGGCCAGGGTGAGGTCGCGCACGCGGCCGCTGCCGTCGGTCGTGCGGTCGACGGTGGCGTCGTGGATGACGATCAGGTGGTCGTCGCGCGAGAGGTGAACGTCGCATTCGAGGATGTCGGCGCCCTGGGCGAGCGCCAACTCGAAGCTGGGCAGGGAATTCTCCGGCGCGTAGCCGCTCGCGCCACGGTGGCCGACGATGCGTGGGCGCCCCCCGGGGGCGCGGCGGAGCTGGATTGGCCCGGCGTGTGCCGTCACGCTCACCTACCTCGTCCTCGTCGAAGTTGTCGTCAGCCGACGCGATACCGGCGGGTGTGCCAGCCGGTCGCGCCGTCGGGGATGGGGTCGCGTTCGCGCTCGGTTTGCAGCTCGCCGGTGCCGTCGACGGCGCGCACCCGCACCGTGTAGGTGCCCGGCTCGGCGTTCCAGTTGTAGACCCAGAGGACCCAGGTGTAGGGGCCGAGCGCCTGGCGCAGCTCGGCCGCGCGCCAGGTCTCCCCGCCGTCGACGCTCACCTCCACCTGCTGGATGCCGCGGTTGCCGGCGAAGGCGACCCCCGCCAGCCACTGCTTCTCCGCGTCGGAGACGCTGGAGCGCGGCGGGAAGTCGATGCGCGACATAGTCATGATGGTCGCATCGTCGCTCCAGCCGCGCTGCTGCCAGTAGCCCTGGTAGTCGTAGTCCACCAGCTCGATCTTCGTGACCCACTTCACGTTCTTCATGCCATAGATGCCGGGCACGAGCAGGCGGCAGGGGAAGCCGTGGTCCGCCGGGAGCGTGGCGCCGTTCATCTCCCAGGCGAGCAGGTTCGCCTCATTCATCGCCCGCTCGAACGTGAAGCTGTCGGAGTAGTCGTCCCAGGCGCGCAGCACGACCTTGCGGACGCCCGGCTTCGGCCCGGCCAGTTCCAGCAAGCTGCGGAAGGGCACGCCCCGCCAGATCGCGTTGCCCATGAGCTCGCCGCCGACCTCGTTGCTGATGCATTCGAGCGTCGTGTACTGCTCGCGCGCGGGCAGCGCTACCAGCTCGTCGTAGCCCAGCGTCAGCGGCCGCTCGACCAGCCCGCCGATCTGCAGATTCCAGCGGCTCACGTCCACCACCGGGTCGAGGAAGTTCTTCGAGACGGTGTAGAACTCCTTGTTCGGCGTGATGGCAAGCGTCATCCCCGGCACGTCGTTCGCCGCGTACTCGGGCGGCGCGACCGGTGTCGGCGGCGCGACCTTGCCCACCGCCGACGGACCGCTCACCGCCGTCGGCGCGGCGGCCGGCTCCGAGGCGG
>JBHOQZ010000189.1:0-7059 GCA_042408635.1 Chloroflexota bacterium | reverse complement strand
GCTCGCCGGCCGGCACCGCGGGTCCCGGCCGCTCGACGCCGTGGCGCACCCGGTTGGGGCTGGGCGCCCTCGCCGGCGCGGCGGCGCTGCTCACAGGTGGCTGGTGGTTCGCGCGCAACGTCGTCCTCTACGGCGAGCTGCTGCCAGAGGGGCTGCTGCGTCGCTCGCTGATCGCGGCCGCGCCCGACTATCCCGTGGCGACCGCCGATCGCGGCCACGACGCCCTCTCGCTCGTCACGCGCACACCCTGGCTCTACGAGACGTTCAAGAGCTTCTGGGGCGTCTTCGACTACCAGAACCTCTTCCTGCCGGCGCCGATCTACGACGGCCTGCTGGCGCTGTGCGCCTTCGCCGGGCTGGGACTGCTCGGCTGGCTCGCCGGTGCGCTCTGGCGAGCCGGGCGGGGCGGTCCCGACCGGAGCGGGGCGGCCGCCCGGCGCGTGCTCCTGGTCGCCGTCTGGGCGCTGTTGGTGGTCCTGGTGCTGTCGGCTTCGGTCTGGAGCAGCGTCTCCCGGGACAACTCGCCGCAGGGCCGCTACCTCTTCCCGGCGCTGGTGCCGCTCGGCATCTGCTTCGCCACGGGCTGGTTGGCGGCCGCCTCGGCGCTGGTGCGGCTCGTCGCCTGGGGGGGCGACGGCCGGCTGGCGAGCGCGGGCCGCGCCAGCGCGGCGCTCGCCCTCGTCGCGGGCCTGGTCTGGCTCAACCTGTTCGCGCTCACACAGACGGTGATCCCGCGCTACTTCACCGGCGGCGCCGACCGGCTCCGGCTGACGGTAAGCGAGCCGACGCGCGAGGCCACGATCCGCCGCGGGACGCCGCAGCTCGCCGAGGGCTGGGCGGTGGTCGAGCGGGCGCTGCCGTGGCGCCCCGCCTATCTGCTGGTGCCGCCCCAGTGGTACACCCCGGTGGATGCGCTTCGGCTCTACGCCGATGCCGCGCCGGGTGCCGGTGGGATCGAGCTGGCGACGGCGCGCGCCGTGCCGCGCGAGGACGTGGCGCGCCGCTTCGGGCGCGACAGCGCCCTCGCGCTCACCGGCTGGGAGGCGGCCTGGCGGCCCGACGGGCTCACGCCGGGGCGCCACCGGCTCTTCGTCTGCGCCTGGGGCGGCCTCCAGGGCGAGCGCTACTGCACCACCGTGCCGGTCACCGTCGTCGACCCGTGATCAGGCGCGGGCGCGCCCACGGGCGAGGTAGAGCGCGCCGAAGCCGAGCAGCAGCGCCAGCGTGGCCAGGCTGATCGCCGCGCCGAGCCGGAACGCGGTCGGCTCGTACTCGAACTCGACCGTGTGCTCGCCGGGGGGAAGGTAGACCGCCCGGAAGATGTGGTCGGCGGTGAGGAGCGGCGCGTCGCGGCCGTCCACGCGCGCGCGCCAGCCGGGATAGACGACGTCGGTGAGCACGAGGATCGCGGGCGCCCCGGTGGTGGCGCTGAGCTGCACCCGCCGATCCTCGTAGCGGTCGATCTGCACCCGCGACGACTCGGGGAGCGCGGCGGGCGGGCTGCCGGGCAGATCACCCGGCGGCGGCACGTTGAGCACGACCTGCCGCCGCGGGTCGAAGGCGCCCGCCTCCATCAGATCGAGCGTCGCCGCGCCGCGCGGCGCTTCCAGAGCGGCGTACGCGAGAAAGGCGCGCGGCATCGCCTGCCGGTTTAGGTAGACATAACCGGTCGCATCTTCGAAGACCGGCAGGTACTTCGCCCGGCGCGTGAGCTGGGCGGGCTGCGCCTGGGCGTTCCCGCCGGCCGGCGGGGCCAGCGCGGCGCCGACGACCTGGAGCTGCCCCTGATCTCCCGTGAAATCGACCGCGACCTCCTCGACCGCCCGGGCCGGGTCGAGCGGGAAGGCTGCGTAGTAGCCGAGCAGGCGCTCAGGCGATTCGGCCCCCAGGATCGGGCGGTAGAACGCCGGCTGGGTGGCGCGGTGGGCGAGCGCGGGCGTCCGCGCCAGCTCGGCCGACTCGTCGGCCACCTCGACCCCGGCCCGCAAGGGGTAGCGCTGCGTCGCGCCGTCGACGTAGCGCACCCGCACCTCACCGATGACAGCGTCCTGGGGCGTGGCGCGCGCGTCGCGCAGGTAGAGGACGAGGCGCAGCTCGCTCGCCGTCGCCCCGTCCGCGGCGAGCGCTAGCTTGCTGTTGGGGTTGGCGCTGACGCCGAGGGAGAGCGGGCGCCCGACGTCGTAGCGCACGCCCATGTACTCGGGCAGCGGCAACTCCTCCTTGCGCGTGACCAGGTACTCGACGTCGAAGAGGTCGAGCAGGGCGCCGTCGTGGTGCTGGAGGCGCTGGAGGAACTCGGAGACCGGCTGCAGCTCGAGCGAGCTGTAGCCACCGCCGTCGGCCAGCCCGAGCGCCATGAGCTTGTTGGGCTCGGTGCTGGGCGGTGGTGAGCCGCGGTGGTAGTGGCGGCCAAGCTCGGCGTGGTGGTCGGCGAGGTAGCGCGCGGGCCCTTCGAGCCGCTGCACGTCCGCCAGCGCCATCACCGGGTGGAACGCCAGGGCGAAGGTGAGCAGGTCGACGGTGATGAGCAGCACCAGGAGCGTCTGCCAGAGGCGGGGGTGCCGGCGCAGCCAGCCCCAACCGAGGAAGCAGGCGGCACAGGCGAGGATCAGCGCGACCGCCAGCGCCGTCTGCGGGTTGGCGACGTCGAGCGCGTGCTCGAGGCTCGCCACGATCGTCTCGGGCGTCACCCGGAAGCGCGGATCGCGCTGGAGGGTAAGATAGGTGTCGCGGATGAGCGCGACCGCTCTACCGCGCTCCGCTTGCACCCACCAGCGCGCGGCCGCGAAGATCGCCACGATCAACAGCGCCGCTGCCGCGACCCCCAGCCCGAGGAGCCGCAGCCGGACGTGCGGGTCGCGCAGATGCGCCCGCCAGCGGACTCGCGGGTCCGCCGCCGCAGCGGCCGGCAGCTCGGCCGGCGCCCGGACGTGGCTGACGAGCCACTGCATGCCGTAGCCCGCGAGCAGCGCGGCGGCGAAGGTAAAGAGGAAGCTGAACCGCCCCGGCGCGCGCGTCACCGAGAAGCCGGGCAGTTGCCAGATCAGCCAGTGCAGCTTGAGCGGGCTGTAGTCGGCCAGCGCCACCAGCAGGCTGCCGACCGCCAGGGCAGCGAAGAACCAGGTTTCGCGGCTGCGGCGGAACGCGGTCGCCACCAGCGCGAGCGCCAGCGGGGCGATGCCGACGTAGATGGTCGACTCCCACTTCGACCAGAGCGACCACCACTGGTTGCCCACGCCCTGGAAGAAGGCCGGGAAGATCAGGCCCACGAGGTTGGCCGGCGTCGGCCCGTAGGTCGTCGCATACTGGTAGCTCACCCCCTCGCCTCGGAACGAGTAGCGGCTCAGCTCGTAGAGCGGAACGAGCTGGGCCGCCGCCAGGCCGAGCGCCACCACCAGCATCCCGGCCGGCACGAGGAGCGCCCCCAGGCCGTTTGCGAGCGCCGCGCGCGCCACGGTCGCCGCACCGTCTGCGTCGGGAAGGCGGCGGAAGCGCGCGATCAGCGCGACCACGACCGCCCGGAAGATCGGTGCCGCGCGGAAGAGCGTCCAGAGACCAAGCGCCAGCAGCGTCATGAGCACCGGCTGCACGTGGATGCCAAGCAGTGCGTTCGCCAGGGCCAGGCCGCCGAGCGCCGTCCAGCCGGCGCGCCGCCAACCGCGGGCGCGGATCGCGAGCTCGCAGCCGGCCAGCAGGGCCGGCAGCCAGGCGGCGCTGTTGCCGACATTGGTGTGGTGCATCTGGCCGACGGTGAAGCTGCCGAAGGTGAAGACGAGCCCGGCGACCAGGCTCGCCAGCCGTCCCAGCCCGAGCAGCCGCGCAAACCAGAATGTGAAGGCGCTCACCAGCCAGAAGCGAATAATGAGCTGCCAGAGGTGGGCGCGGTACGGATCGAGCAGGAGCGTCACGACGACGTTGACGGGGTAGAGCATGCCGCCCTCCCCGTCGGCAAAGAGCGGGAATCCGCCGTAGATCTCGGGCACCCAGAGCGGCAGGTCCCCCTGCGCGAGGGCGCGGTCATAGACGGCGCGCACGGGCAGGTAGTAGTTGAGCGTGTCGCTCTCGTAGTAGATGTCGCCGAACAGGATGGCGCGGCCGAGCAGAATCAGCGTCCCCAGCCAGAGCCAGCCCAGCGCCGCGGCCGTCCGCAGCCAGCCGTGCCGCAGCCAGAGCAGCCGGGCGCGCACCAGGAGTGAGCGGGCCGGACCGACGGGGCCGAGGGCGGCCAGCTTCGAATCCGTGCGGGTACCCGCCGCAGGCGAGTGGGTCGAGTTCGTCGTCACCGTCGTCCTGCCCGGCGCCGCCGGCCGGGGTCCAAGAAGTGGGCGGGCCGACGGCCCTCCGCGCCGCGAGTGGACGTCGGTCGCGGGCGGTCGTCGGCGCGGCTCGGCACGACACGGCACCCCCCGCGGCGCGGAGGGCCGGGGCGCCGGGCACGGCTCCCAACCTGAGCATTGCCGGGCACGGCTCCCAACCTGAGCATTGTAGCAGCCGATCCCCGCGACCGTGGCGGCCGACCGAGGCGCGCGCCGGGCGCGCGCGGTTGCTACAATGACGACGGGCCGCCCCCAGGGGCAGGGACCACGGCGAGCGCCGGGGACCGACCCCGGAACCACGCGGCAGGCAGGAAAACACCGCATGACGATCGAGGACCGCCCGCGGCTGACCTCCCTCAGCCACGGGGCCGGCTGAGCGTGCAAGCTCAGCCCGACTGAGCTGGCCCACGTGTTGGGCCACCTACCCCTACCGGTCGATCCCGCCGTGCTGGTCGGCACCAGCACGGCCGACGATGCTGCCGTCTACCGGCTCAACGACGAGCAGGCGATCGTCGCGACGGTCGACTTCTTCACGCCGATCGTCGACGACCCGTACCAGTTCGGCCGGATCGCCGCCGCCAACGCGCTCAGCGACATCTACGCCATGGGCGCGCGGCCCCTCTTTGCCCTCGGGCTGGTCGGTTTCCCGCGCGACCGGCTACCCCTCGAGGTGCTGGGCGAGATCCAGCGCGGCGGGGCCGACCTCGCCCGCGAGGCCGGCGTCCACATCCTGGGCGGCCATAGCATCGACGACCCCGAGCCGAAATACGGCCTGGTCGCCATCGGCCTGGTCCACCCCGACCGGGTGCTTCGTAACGCCTCGGCGCGGCCCGGCGACCGGCTCGTGCTCACCAAGCCGCTCGGCAGCGGGATCGTCACCACCGCCATCAAGCGCGGCCTGGCCAACCCGGCCGAGATCGAGCGTATCACCGCGCTCATGGCGACGCTCAACCGCGCGGCCAGCGAGGCCATGGTCGCGGTCGGCGTGGACGCCGCCACCGACGTCCCCGGCTACGGCCTGCTCGGGCACCTCCGCGAGCTGGCCGCCGGCAGCGGCCTCGACGCCGAGCTCTGGCTCGAGGCGGTGCCGGTGCTGCCCGAGGCGTGGCGCTACGCGCGCGAGGGCGTGGTGCCGGGCGGCACGCGGCGCAACCGCGAGGCCGTGGCCGACTCGGTCGACTTCGGCGACCTCGACGAGGTGGAGCAGCTCGTGCTCTGCGACGCGCAGACCTCGGGCGGTCTGCTGATCGCGGTGCCGCCGGAGCGCGAGGCGGCGCTCGTGAGCCGGCTGGCCGAGGGTGGCGCGCCCGCCGCCGCGGTCGGGGGCGAGCTCGGGCCGGGCGGCGGAGGGATCCGGGTGCGGCGCGCGGCACCGCGCTGAGCCGACAGCCGGGCCGAACCGGCGTCAAAATCGTGCCGGCGCAGCGTCGAAACCGCCAGGACGAGGGCGAGCGACCGGGACGCGCAAGGACGAAACGTCAAAGACATAACAAAAAGACCATTGAACCGGCCGGGCGCGGATGCTACAATCCGACGCCGGAACAGGCCGGTTCGGCTGTTTGGAGCAGGCAGGAATGCGAGCAACCCCCGCCGAATTCACGCGCACGCTGCCCCGGCGCTACGTGACCCGTCCGCGCCGCCAGACCACCAATCGCCCGCTCCTCATCGGCGTCGTGGCGGCAATGGCGCTTATGCTCGTCGTGCTGCTGCCCACCGTCGCTATGGCCTACGTCTACCAGAACCGGATCTACCCCGGCGTGCACGTGCTCGGCAAGGACATCGGCGGCCTCACCCATGCCGAGGCGCGCCTCGTCCTCCAGTCGGTGCAGGCGGGCGAGCTCAACCGCCCAATCACCCTCAAAACGAAGGAGCAGGAGTGGACTGCGACCGCGAGCGAGCTCGGCATCACGCTCGACCTCGAGCGGACGATCGAGGAGGCCCGCCTGCTCGGCCGCCAGCGCGACCCGCTCAGCAACCTCATCACCCAGGGCTGGGCGCTCGCCTTTGGCTGGAACGTGAAGCCCGCCTTCACGATCGACGACAGGCAGCGGGCGGCGGTACTTGCCTATCTGCAGGCCGTCATCGACCGGCCGGTGCAGGACGCGCGGCTCTCGCTTGACGCCGACAACCGCATGGTCGTGCTGCCGTCGCAGATCGGGCGCCAGCTCGACACCAAACACCTCAACGAGCAGATCGAGCGGGCAGCCAGCGGCCAGCGCGACGGCGCGATCGCGCTCAAGGTCAACGAGACGGCGCCGTTTGTGACCGAGAAGGACCTCGAGGCGCTGCGCGCGAGCGCCGAGCGCATCCTCTCGACGCCGGTCAGGCTCGTCTACGGGCGCGAGAGCTGGACGCTCGGCCGCAAGGAGCTAGCCGAGATGCTGACGCTGCCGGCGGCGCGGCGCTCCACCGGCGAGCAGCTCACGATCAACCCGCAACTGCTCACCGAGTACGTGCAGCGGCTCGCCACGCAGATCAACCGCCCGCCGCGCGACGCGAAGTTCGGCTTCGCCCGCGGCGAGGTCACGGTCGTGCAGGAGAGCCAGGACGGCCTTGAGGTCGACGTCGCCCAGACGGTGCGGGCGATCCTCGACGCTGTCGCGGGCGACGGTCGCGACGTGCCGCTGGCGGTGCGCGTCGAGCCGCCGAAGGTCCCGACCAGCGAGAAGGACCGGATGGCGATCACGGATCGGCTGTTCCGGGCGACCTCCGACTACGGCGGCGGCATCCCCGAGCGGCTCCA
>JBHOQZ010000187.1:0-2250 GCA_042408635.1 Chloroflexota bacterium | reverse complement strand
AAATCTTTGAATAACAAAGATTTTGAATTAAGTGAGCAAATTATTCTTGATTTTAAATTTCCACAAAATAAAATCGTTTATCATTTTCAAGAATTTCAAATTTTTATCATTTTCATATTTCTTATAATCCGAGAGCAGTGGGAGAAAAGAGAATTTCAATTGTGAGTTCTGTGTTTACTAACGATTTGAAAACCTTTTCTTTTCCTTTCAGAATCGTTGAAAAAGAAAGAAATGAAAAAATGAAAGATGTTTCTGAATTTCTCTAAAAATGTCAAAGTTGTTTCATCTAATTTTAATTCAAAATCGTTAGTAATATCATCAAATCCATCTTTCATCTTTTCATTTCTTTCTTTTTCTACAACTCTAAAAGGAAAAGAAAAGGTTTTCAAATCGTTAGTAAACACAGAACTCACAATTGAAATTTTCTTCTCTCCCACTGCTCTCGGATTATAAGAAATATGAAAATGATAAAAATTTAAAATTCCTTGAATTTGATAAACGATTTTATTTTGTGGAAATTTAAAATCAAGAATAATTTGTTCACTTAATTCAAAATCTTTATTATTCAAAGATTTTATTTCATTTATTTTTGAAATTTCATATTGAATAGCAAAAATTATATCTTTTGTTGTTTTTAATTTTTTATTTTTTTGTTTGTATAATTATTTAATAAACGAGAAATAAAAGAAAAACGAGTATCACACAAATTTTTGCCGTGTCCTTCAATGAAAAAGTTCCAAGAAATTTGGACACGGCGTTTAAAAGTTTTTTCAAAAAACTCACAAAAATAATAAACCAATTCTTTGTTTTTAAAATGTTTGGCATTGTCCATCCAAAAAGTGATTAATTTGAAATTATGTTTTAAAAATTGTTCATGTTTAAAAATTTTGGACAATGCTTCTTTAACAAAAAAAGGAATTGTGATTTAAACATCGAGAAAAAAAATCCCAATAAAAGTATTTGATTTCATCATTTTCATTTTTAAAAATCATAACAACTTCGAACATGGTGCGTTGGGGTTGATTGTAAAAAGATCTCCCCAACTGCACCTGTTCGACATTTAATTTCAAATTTTCTTTAAAATCCAAAACAAAAATAACTTCATCTTTTTTTAAATGACATACCTGTGCCTTGAAGGCACTACGTTGTTGGGTCTTGGCTTCGTAATGTTTTTCAAATAATTCAACAATCTTCTGTAATCTTCGAATTTTTTCTTTATCTTCTCCATTCAAAGATCTAAACAACAGACAATTTTTCATTTCACCTACACTCGAACCATGCGAACACGAAGAATGAAAATCGGTTAGTATTTTTGTGAGCTGGGCTTTGGCCTTCTTGCCCAGCTCACAATACTCACACATGTCGGTGAGTTTCCTGGCTTTTTTGATTTCTTTGGGGCACAGTTTTCGAAAAGTAGTCTTCCCAATGTCGATATTGGGATGACTACTTTTGAAACGATAGAAGAGAAGATCCCAGCTTTCATCGACGTATCTCACTGGGACAACTTCTCTTCTGCCCCCTTCCAATCGTCGAGAAATCGAACGATTGGATGCAGGATAACTCACCTCATAAAGAAAATCTTTTATTGCTTGTTTAACATCGTCGGTCATTTTTGAGGGGCGACCGTACTTTGGAGTTGGAGCACCCGCCCCTCGTTCACGACGATGTTCATTGGCAGTGGCAAATGCATTTTTCGAACATTGAAAATTATATTTTTCAACAAGCTCCTTTCTGGTAAAAATACCAGAAAGAAGCGACAGCCACTGCGCTTTTTGATTGTTGGGTGCATTCGAATGTTGCACTCGAATACACTCAACAATCTGATCCAATTTTTCATTTGAAAATTTGTTTAAAATTTTTTCTAAATAACGCTTACCGTTTCTCGAACGTAGATATGCTTCTAACAGGGCGCCGATATCCCCGTTAGAAGCGTTGTCCAAATATTGGTGGAGGGCTTTGACGATCTTCTTGGCGTGCCCTCCACCCCGCGCCAACTGAGAAAATTTTTTCACCATTTTTTTGAAAATAAAAACCAACAAAATAATGTTGTTGTGGTTGTGGTTGTGGTGGAGAGTACGCGAAGAAGATCGTCAAAGCCCTCCACCAATATTTGGAAAACGCTTCTAACGGGGATATCGACGCCCTGTTAGAAGCATATCTACGATCAAGACAAGGTAAGCGTTCATTAGAAAAAATTTTAAATAAATTTTCAAATGAAAAACTGGATCAGATTGTTGAGTGTATTCGAAT
>JBHOQZ010000182.1:0-6915 GCA_042408635.1 Chloroflexota bacterium | reverse complement strand
GCCGGCCGCATCACCCGCGGCCGCGCCCGCTGTCGCCCAGCAACCGCCCGCCGGCACGACGCAATCCGGCGCCCAGCCGGCCGCGAGCGGCGCCCGGCGCGGAGGGCAGATCGTGATGGGCGTCACGACCGACGCGCGCGTGCTGCTGCCGCAGTTCTCGAACGACTCCTCGTCCGACACCCCGATGTTCGTGCTCTACGATCCGCTGGTGCGGCTCGACCCGAAGACGGCCGAGGTCATCCCCTGGCTGGCCGAGCGCATGGAGACCGCCCCGGACGGCAAGTCGTACACGTTCTACCTCTACAAGAACGTGAAGTTCCACGACGGCAAGCCGATGACGGCGGAGGACGTGAAGTTCACGCTCGACTCGCTGGTCGACCCGAAGGTAAACGTGCCTGCCTCCTCGCGGCGGAACTGGGAGTCGCTCCAGAGCGTCGACGTCGTCGACCCGTACACCGTCCGCCTGAACCTCAAGGAGGTCAACGCCTCGTTCCTGAGCACGCTGCGCCGGGTCGGCATCCTGCCCAAGCACCTCCTCGAGAACGAGGACCTCAACACGACCAAGTTCGGCGACAACCCCGTCGGCACCGGTCCCTACAAGTGGAAGGAGCGGCGCACCGGCGACCGCATCGTGCTGACCGCCTACGACGACTACTTCAAGGGCCGGCCGAACATCGACACCTGGGTGATGCGCGTCGTCAAGGATCCGGCGGCGCTCCTGGCCGCACTCAAGACGGGCGAGGTCGACGTCGGTGCGATCGAGGCGGACAACCTCGCCGAGGCGCAAGCGTCTTCCAACCTCAAGATCTACGAGTACGAGCCCTGGACCTACCAGGCGTTCACCGTCCACATCCGCAACCCCTGGTTCGCGGACGTGAAGATGCGTCAGGCGATCTACTACGCGCTCGACCGCCAGAAGATGGTCGACACCGTCCACGAGGGCAAGGGCTACGTCGCCGATTCGCCGCTGCCGCGGGCGAGCTGGGCCTACACCCCCAACATCGAGACGAAGTACAACTACGACCCGGCCAAGGCGAAGCAGATCCTGGCCGAGATCGGCTGGACGCCGGGCCCCGACGGCGTGCTCCAGCGCAACGGCGAGCGGCTGAAGTTCACGATGCTCATCAACGCCTCCAGCCGCGGCCTGGTCGAGCAGATCATCCAGCAGAATTTGCGCGACATCGGCATGGACGTCGACATCCAGACGATGGAGTGGGGCGCGCTGCTCCAGCGCACGTCGGTTCAGCCGAACTTCGAGGCGACGTTCTTCGGCCTGGGTGTGCCCCCCGACCCCGACAACCCGAACTGGCGCTGCACGACCTGGTGGGGCTACTGCAATCCCGAGGTCGACAAGCTGCTCGACGAGGCCCGCGGCACGGTCGACGTGGCCAAGCGCAAGGAGCTCTACGCGAAGTTCCAGAACATGTTCATGCAGGACGCGCCGCGCTTCCTGCTCTACGTCGCCACCGCCTTCCGCGCCGCCAACGAGCGGTTCGTTCTGGGCGAGGCCAGCCCGGTCGACTGGACGCCCAATAGCTGGACGATGTGGCCGCACGAGTGGTACTCGAAGACGGGGCGCTAGCGGCCGCCCGGTCGGCCGGCCCGGGGGCAGACCCGCGCCCTCCGGGTCGGCGGCCGGCCAGAGGCTGAGACATCACCATGACACGCTACATCATTCGCCGGCTGCTCCAGGCGGTTCCGCTCGTCCTCCTGGTCTCGCTCATCTCCTTCGGCATCATGTTCTCCTCGCCGGTGACCATGCTCAACCCGGCCGACTTCCCCGAGGACAGTAGCGAGGAGGATCTCAAGCGCATCCTCGCCCAGCACGGGCTCGACCGGCCCTGGTACGAGCTCTACGCCGGCTGGATCGTCCGGGTGCTCCAGGGTGACCTTGGCGACTCGTACCAGACGCGCCAGCCGGTCACGCGCATGATCCTGGAGCGGTTGCCCGCCACCCTCCAGCTCACGATCACCGCCCTGCTGCTCAGCCTGGCCCTCGGCGTCCTGCTCGGGGTGGTCGCGGCGCTCAACCAGAACTCGTGGATCGACAACGCCACCCGCATCTTCGCGGTCGCCGGACACGCGGTGCCGGCCTTCTGGCTCGGGCTCGTGCTGATCTGGATCTTCGCGGTGCACCTGCGCTGGCTGCCGGCGGGTGGGGCGCTGCCCATCGGCGCCGACGACTGGGATATCGGCCTGCGGCTCAAGCACCTCTTGCTGCCGGCGCTCGTGCTCGCCTTCTCGGGCATCGCCAACACCTCGCGCTACGTCCGCGGGGAGATGCTCGAGGTGATCCGCCAGGACTACATCCGCACCGCCCGCGCCAAGGGGCTGGCCGAGCGCACCGTGCGCTACCGCCACGCGCTGCGCAACGCCCTGATCCCGGTGATCACCCTCGTCGGTCTGTCGCTGCGCGGCCTCTTCGGCGGAGCGGCGCTGATCGAGACGATCTTCGCCTGGCCGGGGATGGGCCGCCTGATCGTCGAGCAGGCGTTTGCGCGCGACTACCCGGTCGTGATGGGCACCACGCTGATCGGCACGGTGCTCGTCATCGTCGGCGCGCTGGTGGCAGACATCGCCTACGCCTGGGCGGATCCCCGGATCCGCTTCCAGTGATGCGAAGGGGAGGTGAGGCGCGGTGAGCACGCTCACCACGACCCGGACGGTCGAGGAGGCGCTGCCGCTCGACCTGTCCCGGCGCTCGGATAGCCTGACGCGGATCGCGCTCCGGCGCTTCCTGCACGATCGGCTGGCGCTGGCCGCCGGCGCGGTGTTGCTCCTGCTCGCGATCGCCTCCGCCGGCGCGCCGCTGATCGCGCAGCACGTCACACGCTACAACCCCGACCGGATCGAACTGGACAAGCGCTTCCAGCCGCCGAGCCTGCAGAACTGGCTCGGCACCGACGAGCTGGGGCGCGACGTGCTGACCCGCCTGCTCTTCGGCGGGCAGGTCTCGCTCTCGCTGGGGGTGATCGCGGGGCTGGTGGCGGTGATCTGGGGCGGCGCGCTCGGCGCCATCGCCGGCTACTTCGGCGGCTTCGCCGACGACGTCATCTCGGCGCTGGTGAGCACGCTCCTCTCGATCCCCACCCTCTTCCTGCTCATCCTCCTCGCGGTGACGATCAAGCCCACACCGCTGATGATCGCCGCGGTGATCGGTGGCGTGACCTGGATGGGGGTGACGCGGCTCGTGCGCGGCGGCGTGCTGGCAGTGCGCTCGCGCGATTATGTCGACGCGGCGCGCGTCATCGGGGCGACCGACGCGCGCATCATCTCCCGCCACATCGTGCCCAACGTCACCTCGACGCTGATCGTCGTCACCTACATCGACATCGCCACGGCCATCCTGACCGAGTCGTCGCTCAGCTACCTGGGGCTGGGCGTGCAGCCGCCGCTGTCGAGCTGGGGCAACATGCTGCGCCAGTCGATGACGTACCTGTTCAAGGACCCCTGGCTGCTGGTGCCGCCCGGCGCGGTGATCTTCGTGACCGTGCTCTGCCTCTACATCGTCGGCGATGCGCTGCGCGACGCGCTCGACCCGCGCCTGAAGGAGTGAGGGAGGAGCGTGACCGACGACCCGCACGCGCGCTACCTGCGCACGCCGCCCGAGGAGATCGCCTCGCGGCTTGATCGCTTCCAGGCGGAGCTGGCGGCGGAGGGGCTTGATGGCGCGCTCATCCTCCAGATCGTCGATCTCTTCTACCTGACCGGCGCCGCCCAGCAGGGCATGCTCTTCGTGCCGGCCTCGGGTCGGCCCGTCTTCCTCGTCCGGCGGAGCGTGCGGCGCGCGACCGAGGATTCGCCGCTGCCGGTCGCGCCGCTGCGCAGCCTGCGCGAGCTCCGCAGCCACCTCGATGCCGCGGGGCTGCCCACAACCGGCCGCCTCGGCCTCGAACTCGACGTCCTGCCGGCGGCGCAGTACCTCCAGCTCGCCGGACTGCTCGAGGGGGTGCGGCTTGCCGATTGCTCGGGCGCCATCCGCCGCGTGCGGATGCGCAAATCGGCCTGGGAGATCGAGCGGCTGCGCGATGCCGCGCGGCGGGCCGCCGCCATGTTCGAGGCGGTGCCGGCCGTGCTCCGCGACGGGCTGGCCGAGGTCGAGCTGGCGGCGGAGATCGAGGCGGCCGGCCGGCGCGTCGGCCACCAGGGCCTCCTGCGGCTGCGCGGCTTCAACCAGCAGTCGTTCTACGGCGGTCTGCTGGCCGGTCCGAGCGGCGCGGTGCCCACCTACACCGACTCCTCGATCGGTGGCACCGGCCTCTCGCCCGCCTACCCGGTCAGCGCCGGCTGGCGTCGGATCGGCCGCGGTGAGCCAGTGCTGGTCGACTACGTCTCCTGCGTCGACGGCTACCACGCCGACGGCACGCGCACCTACTCGCTCGGCCCGCTCCCGCCCCGCCTGGACGCGGCGTACCGGACCATGGTCGAGATCCAGCGGGAGGTCGTGGCGCTCGCCCAGCCAGGCACGCCGGCCTCGGCGCTCTACGACCGCGCGGTCGAGCTGGCGTTGGCTGCCGGGCTGGCCGCGGGGTTCCTCGGACTGGGCGAGGGCAAGGTGCGCTTCGTCGGCCACGGCGTGGGCCTCGAACTCGACGAGCTGCCCGTGCTCGCGCCGGGCGTCTCCACGCCGCTGGAACCGGGCATGGTGCTGGCAATCGAGCCGAAGGTCGCCTTCGAGGGGGTCGGCATGGTCGGCATCGAGAACCTCTGGCTTGTCACGGCGGGGGAGCCCGAGCGCATCAGCCTGCCCGGCGACGACTACGTCGTCGTGGATCCGGCCTAGACGCCGAAGAGCTCGCGCAGGTAGGGGTTGAGGAAGCGCCCCGCCGGATCGAGCCGCGCCCGCACTGCCTGGAAGGCGTCCCAGGCTGGATAGAGATCGCGCAGGTCGCGCGCGGTGTGCCAGTGCACCTTGCCCCAGTGGGGCCGGCCGCGGTGGTTGCGGAAGATCGCCTCGGCATCCGCGAAGAACGCCCGGTAGGGCAGCTCCGCCGCCTGGTGGATCGAGATCGTCACCGCATCACGCCCGCAGGCCGGGCTGAGCGGGATGTCGTCGGTGCGCAGCGTCCGGTACTCGACCGGCCAGGCGACGTCCGGGTGCCGCTGCCGCATGAGCTGCCGGATTTCGCGCATGCAGTCCGGTCCGCTCGCCGCCGGCACGGCAAACTCCATCTCGTTGAATCTCAGGTTCCGCTCCGAGGGAAGGATGCGGAAGCTCCAGTCGATCCGCTCGGGCTTCACATATCGCGCCAGCCGACCGTCGGCAGGGGGTACCGGCGCAGCCTCCTCCAGCCGCTCGCGGGCGGTGGGGTGGAGCGCCTTCATCGCGCAGGCGTCTTCCTGCGGGCTCCAGAAGAACTCGAAGTGGCGGGTCGCCCCGATCAGCCGGTCGAGGTCGGCCATGCACTCGTCGAACGAGGCGACCCAGGTCCTCTCGTGGAGCCGGTAGGCCGGCAGTAGCCGGAGCGTGACCCGGCTGAGCACGCCGAGTGCCCCGAGCGAGACGCGGGCCGCGGCGAAGACCGCAGGCTCCTGCTCGGCCGAGCAGTCGAGGAGCTCACCCGAGGCGAGGACGAGGCGCAGCCCGACCACCTGCGTCGAGATGCTGCCGAGATCACGGCCGGTGCCGTGGGTGCCGGTGCTGACCGCGCCAGCGAGCGCCTGGCGGTCGATGTCGCCCATGTTTGCCATCGCCATGCCGGCGGCCAGGAGCGGTTCGCCGAGCTGGTGGAGCTTGGTGCCGGCCCGGATCGTCGCCTCCAGGCGCTCGCGGTCGGCCGCGATCACCCCCTGCAGCTGGTCAAGCGAGAGTAGCACCCCGTCGGTGGCGCAGAGCGGCACGAATGAGTGGCCGGTGCCGGCTACGCGCACCGTCAGCCCATCGCGCCCGGCCGCGCACACCCACTCGTTCAGCTCCTCCTCGCTCTGGGGGTAGGCGAGGTGGCGCGGCGAACACGTCACGCTGCCCGACCAGTTGCTCCAGCCCGCGCTCGCTGCACCTGCCAATCCATCCTCCCCCGCCGCACGGCCGGCGCCCGACCAACCTCGTTCGACGGCGCGCCGACACCACACGTCCGGCGGATTGTACACGCCCGCGGCGGGTCGGATAACACGAACCGTCCCCGCGCGTGGACTGCCACGCGGGCGGGGACGGTGCATGCTTCGTCGTCTGGGTTCGGGGCAGGGTCAGTCAGCGCGTTCGAGCTCGGGTGTGAGGTCCGCCTCGAGATCGACCGTCTCGCGGTCGGCGATGCCGTAGTCGAGGAGCTTCGTCACGAGCGTGCGCCGCGGGATGCCCAGCCGCTCCGCCGCCTTGGCGGCGCTGCCGCCCGATTCCTTGAGCGCCTCGAGCAGCGCCATGCGCTCGACGTCCGCCAGCAGCTCCTGGAGGTGGCGCCCCTTGAGGATGGCGGCGCGCACGTCGACCAGCTTCGACTGGTCGGCCGTGGCGATGACGAGGTGCTGGCTGGTGATGACGCCGCCCTGCGCCATCACGACCGCGCGCTCGATCGTGTTTTCGAGCTGGCGGACGTTGCCAGGCCAGTCGTATTCCTGGAGCTGGAGCAGCGCCTCCTCCGAGATGCGGGCCGGCGGGCTAGTCGCGGTGAAGCGGTGCTTGTCGAGGAAGTGCTCGACCAGCAGCGGGATGTCGTCCTTGCGCTCGCGCAGCGGGGGCATCTCGATCGTGAAGACCTTGAGGCGGTACATCAGGTCCTCGCGGAAGGTGCCCTTCGCCACCTCCTCCTCGAGGTCGCGGTTGGTGGCGGCGATGACGCGCGTGTCGACCTGGATCGGCGTCGCGCCGCCCACGCGCTCGAACTCGCGCTCCTGGAGCACGCGCAGCAGCTTGCGCTGGGTGCCCAGCGTCATCTCGCCGATCTCGTCGAGGAAGATCGAGCCCTTGTGGGCGAGCTC
>JBHOQZ010000180.1:0-6360 GCA_042408635.1 Chloroflexota bacterium | reverse complement strand
ACCGGCGTGCGCGTCCACCTGCGTGTCCCCGACGAGCCGCTGCCGCCCATCCCGCTCGCGGTCGAGGCCGAGCTCTACCGAGCGCGCGTCGGCGTGCTTGCGCACGTTGTTGAGCGCCTCCTGGGCGATCCGGTAGAGCTCGGCCTCGACCGCGAGCGGGATGGGCGGCAGCGGCTCGTCGGGGACACGCAGGTGGACGCGCACGCCGGTGTCGGAGGTGAAGGCGCGGCCGAGCGCCGCCAGCGCCTCGGCGAGCGGCTTGTCGGCCAGCGGGGCCGCGCGCAGGTTGAGCACCGAGCGCCGCGCCTCCTCGAGGTTCTCGCGCGTCACCGCCAGCGCCCGCTCCAGCCGCTCGCGCGCCCTCGCCGGGTTCCCCTCCAGGTGATGGAGCGCGCTCTCGAGGTTGAGGGCGATCGCGGTCAGCCCCTGGGCGAGGGTGTCGTGGCTCTCGCGCGCGAGCCGGGCGCGCTCCTCGGCCCGGGCGAGCGAGGCGCGGCCTTCCGCCAGGCGGGCACGCTCGACCGCGATGCCGACCTGGTAGGCGATCGTCGAGAGCAGGCGCAGCTCCTCGGCGGTGAGGCGCCGCCAGGCCGGCGCGGTCACGTTCATGATGCCGAGCGGCTTGTCCCCGAAGTAGAGGGGAACGCTCGCGTGCGCGCGCAGCCCGGCGGTGAGGTCGGCGCCCTCGAGCGCGTAGCCGGCGGCCACGGCGGCGCGCAGGCGGCTGCACTCCATCACGTCGACGTTCTTCGGCGTGAGCTTGCCGTCGCGGAAGCTGTCGATGCACCAGCAGGTGACGCCGCGCATGCGCACCGGCTCCTGCAGGTAGGGCGGGAGGTTGCGGGCGGCCGCGCTGTAGAACTGCCCCGTCTCCGGGTCGAGCAGCCAGACCCAGCCGGTCTTCAGGCCCAGCAGGTCCGCCACGAGCGTAAGCGTGCGCGTCAGCGCCTCCTGCGCGTCGGTGGCGCTGTTGAGCGCCTCCGCGATCGCGTTGAGGATGCGCAGCTCGCGGGTACGGCGCACGCGCGGGCGGCTGCTCGGCGGCCGAGTCGGCCGGCCCGACTCCCCGCCCGCCGATCCGCCCGGCGCTCCCTGCGTCGCCTCGCGCGCCCGCGCCGCTGGGGCGTGGATCGACGGCTCCCGGCTCGCCCCGTTCTCGGCGCCCGAGGCGCCCGGGGCCGCGCTGGCGCGGGGTGGTTCGGGCCGCGCGCGATCGGTGCTCGTCGTCGCCGACGGGCGCAGTGGCTCCGGTAGGTCATGCGCGTGGTCGTGCCCTGGCATTACCGTCTCAGAGCCGGTAGATCTGGACGAGGCGCTTCTCGGTCTCGGTCTCGATCGTTGCGACGGCCTCGAAGTAGTCGGCCAGTCCGCTCGTGCGCAGCTTCTCGCGCAGGCGGTCGAGCTGGTAGATGCCGGCGGAGTTTGCCATCTGCACCTCGATCCGCACCGGCCTGGTCTCACCCTGCAGGATCGAGACGCGCTCGATCGCGGCGGCGGAGAGCGAGTGGATGTTGACCTTACCGGCCTGGAACGGGATGCGCGAGCGCCCCTTGGTGATGTCGAGGGCGTCGGCGACCTTGACCACGCCGGCCTCGACCGTCAGCGGCTGGCCGCCGCTGCGGTGGGAGATGATCGCGTGCAGCGTCTCCGAGGCGAGGATGGTGCGCGTGGCCACGTCGTGGTAGACCGGCCCGAGGTAGCGGTGGAGTCTGGGGTTGGCGAGGAAGAGGCTGTAGGCCTCGTGGTCGTCGCGGTGGATCGCCATGCCGATATCGTGCAGCAGCGCGGCCAGCACCACCACCACCTCGGCGTCGTGCGCGGTCAGGTGGTAGTTGGTGACCACGCTCGCCTCGACCCCCTGGCGCGAGAGGAGCCGCAGCAGACGCAGCGCGATGTTGGCGACGATGCGCACGTGCACCGGGCCGTGGTCGCTCATGCCGAGCCGGTCGACCGCGTTGACGTTGGCGCAGCGCCAAAACGTGAACAGCTCCTCGTCGGCGTTCACCTCGTCCATGAGCGCGGCGAGCTTCGGGTTGTGCCGCGCCGGCAGCCGAATCGGCCCGACGGACGCCGGCTGGTAGGGTGTCTCGTCGGGCGCGCTGATCGCCACGTCGGCCTCGCCCCGCGGCTCCAGCTCCAGTTCGACGCGCTCGGCCTCCACCGGCTACCTCCTCGGTGCGCTTGCGATCTCGCCCTCATTCTCTAGTCCGCTGACGGCGCTACGATCGGCGTCGGCGGTCGCGGCCGGGGCGGGCGCCGGTGCGGCGACGGGCAAGGTGATGCGGAACGTCGACCCTCTGCCCTCACCGGGGCTCTCCGCGTGGATGCGACCGCCGTGGGCCAGCACAAGGTGCTTGGCGATGGCGAGCCCGAGCCCGGTGCCGCCGCCCGTACGCGAGCGGTCCGCCTTGTAGAAGCGCTCGAAGATGCGCGGCAAGTCGTCGGGTGCGATCCCGATGCCAGTGTCGCGCACGATGATCGCGATCTGCTCGTCGTCGGCCGGCTCGGCCCAGACCTCGATCCGGCCGCCGGGCGGTGTGAACTTGACGGCGTTCTGGAGGAGGTTAGTCAGCACCTGCTCGATGCGGCCGGGGTCGCAGCTCACCGCCCAGGACCCCGCGTCGGTTCGGCAGACGAGCTGGAGTCCCTTGCGCTCTGCCTGTACCCCCAGGCGGGCGCCGGCGCGCTCGATCAGCTCGTCCACGGGCACCGTCTCGAACCGCAGCGGCTCCTGGCCGCTCTCGATGCGGGAGAGCTCGAGCAGCTCCTGCACGAGGTGGCTCAAGCCGTCGACCTCGATATGCATCTTCGCCAGGAAGTGCCGCGCCATCTCCGGGTCGTCGAGCGCGCCATCCTCGAGCGTCTCGGCCAGCGCTTTGAGGGTGGCCAGCGGCGTGCGCAGCTCGTGTGAGACGTTGGCGACGAAGTCGCGGCGGATCGCCTCGGTACGCCGGATTTCGGTCAGATCCTGGATGACGACGAGCGCGCCGCCTTCGTCGCCGCTCAGCGGGACGAACACGACGCGCAGCGGCCGCCGGTCCAAACCGCGCTCGAAAAGCACGGTGGTCGTCTCGTGTTGCTGGAGGCAGCGGCGCAGCGCAGCGTCGAGCTCGTCGGCGCGCGCTACCTGCATCAACGTCCGCCCGATCAGATCCTCAGCCCGCACGCGGGTGCCGGTGGCACCGCGGTTGAGACGGGCGGCGGCGGCGTTGGCGAGCGTTACCTCCCCATTTTGGTTGAACAGCACGACGCCGTCCGTGAGGTGGGCGAGCACGAGCGCCAGCTTCTGCCGCTCCCCGTCCACCGTCGCCAGTAGATGGCCGAACCGGTCGGCCAGGTGGTTGAAGGCGAAGGCGAGCGTACCGACCTCGTCGCGCGAGCTGACCGGGATGCGGCGCGTAAGGTCGCCGTCGGCCATCGCCACCACGGCGCGCGTCAGGTCGTGGATCGGCCGCGCGGTTGCGCGGGCAACCCAGGCCGCCAGCAACGCCGCCAGCGCCGCCGTGACGAGCGAGCTGAGCATGACGATCTGTCTGTGCTGGTCGGCGATCGCCTGGACGCGCGAGACCTCGAGCGCAAGCCGCACGACCCCGACCGGGCCCGCCTGGGTGCGCGCGACCGCGGCGGCGTAGGTGAGCTCGGTGAGCAACGTATCGCTCGCTCGCTGGCTGGCTCCCTCGCCGGCCGCGAGCGCCGCGCGGATCTCGGGCCGATCCCGGTGGTTCTCCATCAGGCGTGGGTCGCGCTCCGAGTCGGCGAGCACGGTGCCATCGAGCGCGACGAAGGTCACACGGGCGCCGGCATCGCGGCTCAGGGCGCGGGCCAGCTCCTCGAGCTCGGGCGAGGGCTGACCGGCGGCCGCCGCTAGCTGCGGCGCCACCAGCCGGGCCGTCAATCGCGCCTCGGCCAGCAGTTCGTCGCGCCGGGTCGCCACATACTCGCGCTGCTCGGCCTGGGCGAGCAGCACACCGAGCGCGGAGAGCGCGCCGACGATCAGCAGGAGGAACGGCCAGGTAATACGCCAGCGGATCCCCTCGAACACGCTCCCCTCCAGTCGACCATCGCGGCTGGCCTCAGTCCGGCCGGCGGCGAACAGGTCGACCAGACGACGTCCCGGGAGGACACCGCGCAGGCTGCGGGCGCTGCCGCGAACGCGGTCTGCGCGCGCCGCCGATCACGCCCGCCTCCGCTCGGCCGGACCGCTCAGGGCGCGAAGCGGTAGCCAACACCGCGGACAGTCTCGATGCGCTTCGGGTTGGAGGGGTCCGCCTCGATCTTCTCGCGCAGCCAGCGGATGTGGACGTCGACCGTGCGGGTGTCGCCGACGTACTCATAGTCCCAGACATGCTGGAGAATGGTCTCGCGCGTGTGGACGCGGCCGGGCGAGCGCGCGAGATAGGCCAGCAGATCGAATTCCTTGGGCTTGAGGGTGAGCGCGCGGCCACCGAGGGTGGCGCGGTGCTCGTCGAGGTCGATGCGCAGGTCGCCGGCCACGATGACGCGCGACGGAGCGGCGGCAGCCGACTCGCGCAGCAACTCGACGCGGCGCAGGAGTGCCTTGACCCGCGCGAGCAACTCGCGCATGCTGAACGGCTTGGTGAGGTAGTCGTCGGCACCGAGCTCGAGGCCGACGACCTTGTCGACCTCCTCGCCGAGCGCCGAGAGCATCAGGACCGGCACCGCCGACTCGCGTCGCAGGTGGCGGCAAACCTCGAAGCCGTCGAAGCCCGGCAGCATCAGGTCGAGGATAACCAGGTCGGGGCGCTCGCGGCGGGCCGCCTCCAGCCCGCTCGGGCCATCGGAGGCAGTGCGCACTTCGTAGCCGGCCTTGCGCAGGTTGTAGCCAACCGTTTCGAGCAGCGTCGGCTCGTCGTCGACCACCAGAACCTTCGACGAACTCATCGTATCTAGATTATAGCATCCGATCTTCGGCGTCGGGCCGTGGTCTGGCCCACAAGACATGGTTGCCGTCGCCCCATCGGCCATCGCGCTCAGCCGGAATTCGGCGTACAATGACCGTGCGAGATGGTATGCATCTTGCCTTTTGGACCCTTAGTCGCCGCGTCGCTTCGACCTACCCGGCCCGTGACAGCCAGGCGTCTTGCACCGTGAGTGGGGTTGGCTGTCGCCCGAGGGCCTGACGAGCGGCGGCTGGAAGTGCGCTCACGGCGGGGAGCCGCCGGCCGAGCGGTTGGCAACGGAGTTCCTGGGTTGGATCGCTCACTTCGCGTGGCCACTATCGGCGGCATCCCCCTCGCGATCCACCTCTCGTGGCCGCTCGTCTTCGCCGTCGTCACCTGGTCGCTGGCCGAGAGCTACCTGCCCGCGCGGTTGCCCGACACCCCGCACGCTTGGTTGTGGGGGATCGCGGCCGGCGCCAGCGCGCTGCTCTTTCTCTCGGTGCTCCTGCACGAATACGCGCACGCCTTCGCGGCACGCCGGTGCGGCCTGGGTGTCGACGGGATCGACCTCTTCCTGTTCGGCGGTGTCGCTCGCCTGGCGGAGGAGCCGGATCGACCGGGCGCCGAGTTCATCATGGCGGCGGCGGGCCCGGCCTGCAGCCTGGCCCTGGCCGGGCTCGGTGCGGGCGCCTTTGTCCTGCTCACACCCTCGATCGGCGGGCCGACCGGGGGGGCACCGCTGGTGCTGGTGCTCGAATACTTCGTCCTCGTCAACGTGGCGCTCGGCGTCTTCAACCTCGTGCCCGGCTTCCCGCTCGATGGCGGCCGCATGCTGCGCGCCCTGCTCTGGCGCCTCCGCCACGACCGGCGTCAGGCGACGGGCATCGCGGCGGCGCTGGGCCAGGTGGTCGGGTTCGGCCTGGTGCTCTGGGGGAGCGCGCGCGGCGCGCTCGGGTTCGTCAGCACGGACAACGGTCTGGGCGCCGCGGTCGGCGGCGTCTGGCTCGTGCTCACCGGCTGGTTCCTGATCGAGGCGGCGCGCAGCGCCTACCAGGCCACGGTCGAGCGCGAGGCGACGGCCCGGCTGCGCCTGGCCGACCTCGAGCTCGAGGGCGAGGTGCCGCCCGTGCCGGCCGACAGCTCGATCGAGACGCTGGTGCGCGACTACATCCTCGCGCGCGAGCACCTGCACTACCCGGTCGTCGACGGCAACGCGATCGTGGGTACGGTGGGCGTCGAGCAGGTGCGCTCCGTGCCGCGCGAGCGCTGGGCCGAAACGCCGGTGCGCTCGCTGCTGGCACCGCTCAGCGCCGGCCAGGTCGCCTGGCCGGGCGACCGCGCCGCCGAGGTCCTGGGGCGCATGGCGCGCGACGGCGTCAACCGCCTGCTCATCGTCGACCGCGGCCGGGTCGTTGGGGTCCTGTCGCGCCACCAGTTGAGCGCCGCGCTCGGCCGCGAG
>JBHOQZ010000179.1:0-5974 GCA_042408635.1 Chloroflexota bacterium | reverse complement strand
CCGGGGCCGGCCGCCCGCGGCACGGGCGCGGCCGCGGCCGCCGGCGTGCGCCGGGCGGGATCGTATTGTACGCCGTCCGTCGGCCTCGAAGCGTCCAACGGCCGGCTTCGGGGTGAGACGGGTGGCGCGAGGCGGTGGGCGGCCGCGAGCTGGCAGTGGTGTCCGCTCAGCGGATCACCGGCAAGGTGAGCTGTGGGGTTGACGAGTGTGTGGCCGTGAGCCGGCAGTCATGTCCGCGCAGGGCACAACGCTTTTGTGCCGGCGGCGACAGGAACTGGCGACAAGCAGGGTGGCAGTCGAGTAGGATTGGGAGGCATCCTGGCGGTGGCCGTCCTGCCCGTGCGGCGCCGCCCGGCCCGTGCCGGCCCGGCCGTGCCCTCAGGCGGACCGCGGCGGCCGTGCGTCGCCCTGCCTTGGCGGCACTCGAATAGCTCGAAATAGTAAGGAGGAAGCATGGCACCGTTGCGAATCCGCTCGTGGCATCCGGCCCTCCTCGCGCTGCTCGCGCTTTCCCTGGTCCTCGTGCCGGCCATACCGTCGGCGCAGGCCCAGTTCGGCGGCATCGTCATGACACCGGATCGCGGTCCCGGCGGCATCTACCAGATCGGGGAACCGATCCGGGTGACCTTCCAGCTTCCGCAGCCGGGTTTCGTGCGCGTCCGGCTCGTTACGCCGGCGGGCGCCCGCGAGGTCTACCAGGCCGAGACCCCGACGACCGCCGGCTCGTTCTCGCTGGTAGCCGGGCCCCCGGCCGGCGAGCACCAGCTCTACCTCGAGCTGCAGGTCGGCGGTCGCACGATCGGCGTCGGCCAGACCTCGTACACGGTCAGCGGCGGCAACCCCAACACGCCCACGATCATCAACATTGGCTGCAACGGCAGCGCTAGCGGCGTCCTCAACGGCCTAATGGATCAGGCGGCGCTCACCTTCCAGGGCACGCCTGGCACCATCGTCTCAGCCACCGGCTCGGCCGGAGGAGTGCCGCTCCAAATGCGACTCCAGGCGCCCACCGGCGCGATCATCAACTCGGGCGTCAACACAATCCCACAGACGAACGTGCAGGTCGGTGGCAATTGGAACATCCTGGTGACCGTCGCCCCGGTGGGAGGGCAGGCGGGCCTCACCACCGTGCCGTTCAGCGTGCAGCTCACCTGCTCGGGCGGGACCGGGCCAATCATCCCTGGCGGGATCACCCTCTCGGTCGACCGCGGCAATGGCGCCACCTACGCCATCGGCGACCCGATCACGATCTCCTACCAGCTCCCGCAGCCGGGCTTCGTGCGCGTGACCGATCAGACGTCCACGGGCACGGTCGTGATCGACCAGGGGTACAGCTCCGGCACCACGGGCGCCATCAACGCGACGGTGACCGCGCCGACAGGCCTCCACCAGCTCGGGATCAACCTGATCGTCAACAGCCAGACGATCGCCACCGGCGTGGCGAACTTCTACGTCGTCCCGGGCAGCGGGCCGACCCCGCCGACGGTGACGCCGATCAGCTGCAACGCCTCGGCGGGCGGCGTGCTGCCGAACTCCTCGAGCCAGGCGCAGTTCATCTTCAATGCCAGCGGAGGCACGCTGGTGAGCGCGCAGGTGTCGGCGCCGATCCCGCTCGACCTCGAACTGCGCGACCCGACTGGCGTCTCGCTCGCCAGCGGCACCGGCAGCTTCCCCCAGGTCCAGCTGACCTACGACGGGCAGTACACGCTGATCGTCGACGAGGGCGGCCCGCTCGGCATGCCGCTGAACGTGAACTTCTCGGTGGCGCTGAGCTGCACGGCGCCGCCCTCGCCCCCGCCGCCGGCGCCGCCGCCCGTGATCGGCCCGCCGGCACCGCAGACGGGCACGGCCAGCTACCCGGCCGGCTGGAACCTCGTCGGTGGTCCGCTCGGCACGACGTTCCCGGTCCAGCTCTATCAGCTTGACCCGACGGGCACCTACACGACCGTGGCGCCTAACACGCCGATCCAGGCAGGTCAGGGCTACTGGGCCTACTTCGCCAACGCCACCAACGTTTCGCTCACGGGTCAGGGGCAGAACAGCGTCAGCGTCGCCGCGCCGCCGGGCCAGTGGGTGATCATCGCAAACCCAAGCCCGACGCGCCCGGCGACGATCCAGGGCGCCGACATCGCGGCGACCTATAACCCGGCGGTCGGCCAATATGCCGCCACCAGCACGCTCCAGCCGGGCCAGGCGGCGATCGCCCTGCGCTTCGGTGGCGGCCGCATCACCGTCACAGCGCAGTAAGCCTCGGCGCATCACCGGCGAGCCAGGGCGGGGCCCTGAGCTGCCTCGCGGCGGCTCAGGGCCCCGCCGCTTCCGGCCGCGGCCGCCGCTTTCCCGCGCCTGGCCGCGTGCCAGCGCTCCCTCGCACGGGAGGGTGAGCCGCGGCAGCGTGGCGGGCCACGACCGGGGCCGGGCGGTAGCGCCGCCGGCCGCGTAGGATGGGGAGGGAGCCGATCGCGCGGCGGTCAAGCGACCGCCGCTCCGCGCGGACACAGCGAGCGGCACCGGGCGAATCAGGTGGGTGAGCGTGATGACGACGATCTTTCTGGCGATGGAGAGGGAGCTGTTCGTGGTGCGCAGCGCGGGCGAGCGCTGGACGCTTGCGCGCTCGCTCGACGGCTGCACCCTCCAGTGCGTGGCCGTAGACCCGGCGCGGACGGCCCGCGTCTTCTGCGGCACCTTCGACGCCGGACTCTGGCGCAGCGACGACGCGGGCGAGACCTGGGCGCCGGTCGGCAGCGGCATCGAGCACCCGGCCGTGATGTCGGTGGCGGTGGTGCAGGGTGGGGCGAACGGCAGCGTCGTGCTGGCCGGGACCGAGCCGAGCGCCCTGTTCCGCTCGGGGGACGGCGGCGCGACCTGGCGGGAGTGCCCGGCGCTGCGCAAGCTGCCCTCGGCGCCGACGTGGAGCTTCCCGCCGCGCCCGTGGACGCACCACGTCCGCTGGATCGCAGCCCATCCGGCCAACCCGGCGCACCTCTACGTGGGCATCGAGCTGGGCGGCGTGATGCGCTCCTTCGACGGCGGTGAGACGTGGGAAGACCGCAAGCCGGGCGGGCCGATGGACTCCCATACGCTCGCCGTGCACCCGAGCGCTCCCGACCGGCTGTACGTGGCGGCCGGCGACGGCTACGCCGAGACCCACGATGGCGGCTCGACCTGGCTGCGGCGCCGCGCCGGTCTGCGCCACCACTACATGTGGAGCCTGGCGGTCGATCCCGCCTCCCCGGAGACGGTGGTCGTCTCCTGCGCCACCGGTCCGCGGCAGGCGCACGACGCGGGCGTCGCCGAGAGCTACACCTACCGGCGCAACGGCGGGGGCAGTTGGGTCGAGGTGCGGGCGGGGCTGCCCGAGCCGCGCGGCACGATCGTGCCCGAGCTGGCGACGACCCCGGCGGAGCCGGGGGTCGTGTACTGGGCGAGCAACCTCGGCATCTTCCGCTCGGCCGACGCGGGCCGCACCTGGTCGGCCCTGCCCATCGACTGGCCGAGCCACCTGCGGCGCGAGCACGTACGCGGCATGGCGGTGGCGCCGGACTAGGGTCGCTCCCCGACCGGGCCAGCCGATTCCGCGCGACGCGGAATCAGATGCAGGCCGTCCCTGCAAATCGGCCGGTTCGCCCGGCCGGTTTCCGCCGGGTGGGAGGTCTAGTGGGCGCGGTTGAAGGCGCCCTCGAAGTAGGTGGGCTCCAGCCCGCCGGCCCAGTAGCGCAGGGCGTCGAGGTCGGGCTGAGTCGTCTCGCGGCCGGTCCGCAGTCCCTCAGCCGAGTCAGCCGCCACGAACTCGATCCAGCCGATCCAGGTGCCGTCGGGCCGCTGCCGACCGCAGATGCGCACGTCGTAGCGCTGCCCCGCCTCGTCGCGCGTTTCCAAATCCGTCTCGATCATCAGCTCGCTGCGGACGCTGCTCACCTCGGGGGCCGGCGGTGGGGGAGCCTGCCGCACGCGCTCGACGGTCACCCGGGCCGCCTCGCCCGTGTCGACCCTCACCAGCGCGACCGGCCGACCCTGTCCGTTCGCCACGGCCACGAGCCGGTTCACGGCCCGCTGGCAGCGCTCGCAGGCAACCAGCGCGACGCGCCCGCCGCGATGGTGGTCGACCACAACCATCGCGGGCAGGCTCAAGGTTGGCTCTGCGCAAAGCTCGCAGGCCCCCGGGCCACCGGCGTGCGGCGCGACCGAAATCCGAACGGTGTCGATCTCCATCACGTACTCTCTTGTCCTCCTCCACCACACCCGCCGGGGGCCGCCGTTTGTGGGTAGCGCTATCCAGCGGCCGCCCCACGCTGACCATTCTCGGCCCGCGCCGAGCCTCGGCCCGTCCCTTCGCATCGGCCTATCCGGCCCACGCAGGCCGCGCGGCGACCCCAACTTGGGAGTGCCAGAAGCGTGCCGACCTCCCGCGCCCACCGTGAGGCCAGTCCCCCAAAGTTGGGGGCCAGCGGGCGGTGCTGGGCCGAGAGCGCTGGCGACGGTCGTGGTAGCGCGATGCTGGTATCATTCGCGCGCACCTCTGGCGGAGGGATGGGGAGAGTGGCAGAGCGGCTGGCCCTGGGGCTCGACATCGGTGGCACGTTCACGGACTTCGTCCTGCTCAACGAGACGACAGGCGATCTGCGCGTGCACAAGCGGCTGACGACCTACCCGGACGCCTCGGGCGCCGTGCTCGAGGGGATCGCGGAGCTGCTGCCGGGCGGCGCGGAACCCGGGCCGCCGGATTTGCGCCTGCTCGTCCACAGCACGACGCTCGTGACCAACGCGATCATCGAGCGGCGCGGGCCGCCCACCGGCCTGCTTGCCACCACCGGCCACGTCGACACGCTCGACCTGGGCAACGAGCAGCGCTACGACGGCTACGATCTCTTCCTCGCCTACCCCGAGCCGCTGGTGCCGCGCCAGCTCCGGCGCGAGATCGGCGCCCGCCTCACCCGCGACGGCGACGAACTCGCCGCGCTCGCTCCCGGCGAAGTCGAGGCGGCGGTGGCGGAGCTGGTCGAGCGGGGCGTGCGCGCCCTCGCAATCGCCTTCCTCCACGCCTACCGCGATGGGCGGCACGAACGGGCGGCGCGCGCGGCGATCGAGGCGCGCTGGCCCGAGCTACCGGTTTCGCTCTCGTCCGAAGTGGCGCCGCTGATCGGCGAGTGGGAGCGCACCTCGACCACGGTCGCCGATGCCTACGTCAAACCGCTGGTCGACGCCTACCTGGCGCGGCTTGAGCGCCGCCTCGACGAGCTCGGCTACCGCCACCCGCTCCTGCTCACGCTCTCGGGTGGGGGCACCGGCACGGCGCGCTCGGCGCGGGAGCGGCCGATCCGGCTGATCGAGTCGGGTCCGGGCGCCGGGGTGCTGGCGGCGGCGTTCTACGGTCGCCTGATCGGCCGACCCGACCTGCTCTCCTTCGACATGGGCGGCACGACCGCCAAGGCGTGCCTGATCGAGGGCGGGCAGCCGGCGCTGACGAGCCAGCTCGAAGCCGCCCGCGTCCACCGCTTCAAGCGCGGCAGCGGGCTACCGATCGTGGTGCCGGCGCTCGAGCTGATCGAGATCGGGGCCGGCGGCGGCTCGATCGCGCGGATCGACGAGCTGGGGCTGCTCAAGGTTGGCCCGGAGAGCGCGGCGGCCGATCCCGGCCCGGCGGCCTACGCCCGTGGCGGCTCCGAGCCGACGGTGACTGACGCCGACCTATTGCTCGGCTACTACAACCCCGACTACTTCCTCGGCGGGGCGATGCGGCTCGACGTGGCGGCGGCCGAGCGCGCCGTCGCGGCGCTGGCCGGGCGGCTCGGGCTCGATCCGGTCGAAACGGCCTGGGGCATCCACCAGGTGGTGAACGAGCAGATGGCGCAGGCCGCGCGTATCCACATCATCGAGCGCGGGCACGATCCGCGCCGCTTCGCGCTGCTCGCCTTCGGCGGCGCGGGGCCCTGCCACGCGCCGGGGGTGGCGCGGCTGCTCGGCGCGCGCGAGG